>NZ_JANAVN010000019.1:0-125194 GCF_024213565.1 Paenibacillus sp. Lou8.1 | reverse complement strand
ATGAGCGTGGGGCAAGACCTTTCACAGCGCATCAAACATGTGAAAGAAGGACTACGCCGCATTCCGCAAAAGGGCATTGGCTACGGTATGTTGAGATACCTGTCCGCAGCACGTGAGCAAGAGCGTTTTGTAACCGAGCCTGAAATCAGCTTTAACTATCTGGGACAATTTGACCAAGATATGCAAAATAAATCCGTTGGTGTATCTCCTTACGCTAGCGGAGCAGAGCTTAGCGCCCATGCAGCCAGATCGCACACGCTGGATATGAACGGACTGATTTCGGAAGGCGAGCTGCAATTGACGATCAGCTACAGCAAGCAGGAATATCGTCGTGAAACGATGGAGCAGTTAGCCGAACAGTTCAGAACCAGCTTGCAGGAAATCATTGCGCATTGCGCAGGCCGCAAACAGCAAGAGCTGACGCCAAGCGATGTCATGCTGAAACATGTAACCATGGCCGAGCTGGATCAGTTGGTAGAACGGACTCGTGACATGGGGGAACTGGAAAATGTCTATGCGCTGACGCCGATGCAAAAAGGCATGTTGTTCCATAGTCTGATGGATGCAGAGTCAGGTGCTTATTTTGAACAAACGACCTTTGATTTGCATGGACGCTTCCAAGCGGATATTTTCCAAGATAGCTTGAATCATTTGGCGCAGCGGCATGAGATATTTAGAGCTAATTTCATCAGCGGTTGGCAGGATGAGCCTGTGCAGGTTATTTTCCGCCGCAAGGATGTTGGTTTCAGATGCGAAGATTTGCGTCATCTGAATGAGCGGGAGCGTGACGCGTATGTGAAGGAATTTATTCGCAAGGACAAGGCAGCCGGATTCGATTTGTCCCGGGATGCGTTGATGCGCGTGGCGATTTTACGAACAGGTGACGAGGATTATTATTTTGTGTGGAGCTCTCATCACATCTTGATGGATGGCTGGTGTGTGGCGTTAGTCACGGATGAGGTGTTTGAGGCTTATTTTGCAGCCGTGGAGCATAGACAGCCGAAGCTTGCCCCCGTGACTCCATACAGTCAGTATATTGAGTGGCTTGAAGCACAGGATGTAGAAGCGGCAGCTTCCTACTGGAAGGATTATTTGCTCGGCTATGATCAGCAAACTTCGATTCCGACCGGAAAAGTAGGCGTGAAGGCGGACGATGCACAATTTGAGCATATCCTGTGCGATCTGGGCAAGGATTTGACCGGACGTATGGAAATGGTGGCCAAGCAGCACCACGTGACCCCGAATACATTGCTGCAAACAGCCTGGGGATTGCTGCTCCAAAAGTACAATGGTAGTGACGACGCTGTTTTTGGCGGTGTAGTGTCTGGTCGTCCAGCGGATATTTCGGGGATCGAAAATATGGTGGGCTTGTTCATTAACACCATTCCAATACGTATCCGCAGTGGGGCTGAGGACACCTTTGCTGACATGATCAGAACGAATCAGCAGCAGGCGCTGACTTCCCAAGATTATGAAACGTATCCGCTATATGAAATTCAAGCCTTGAGCGAGCAAAAGCAAGATCTGATCAACCACATTATCGTGTTTGAAAACTATCCGGTGGAGGAGCAGGTCGAGCAACTTGGCGAAGGTGCAGAGTCGGATTTTGAAATTCGCAATGCCGGCATGATTGAACAAACCAACTATGATTTCAATCTGGTCGTTATGCCGCAGGAAGCGATGAAAATCCGATTTGAATACAATGCGAAGTTATATGATCGGGAAGCCGTTGAACGGACTCAGGGCCATCTGATACAGCTGTTGGAGCAGGCGGTGGCGAAGCCGGACATTCGAGTGCATGAGCTGGATATGGTAAGTGAGCAGGAGCGTGAGCAAATTCTCCGCGTATGGGGAGATACAGCTGCCGAGTATCCGAGCGGGCAAACGATCCATGGCTTGTTCGAAACACAAACGGCGCAGACACCGGAACAGCCAGCGTTGTTCTTCGAAGGAGAGCAGTTGACCTATCGCGAGCTGAATGAACGTGCGAATCGTCTGGCGCGCACCTTGCGCAGTCAAGGCGTGACGAAGGATCGCCTGGTGGGTCTGATGACCGAACGTTCGGTAGACTTGATCGTGGGGATCTTAGGCATTTTGAAAGCCGGGGGTGCATATGTCCCCATCGATCCGACCTATCCAGAGGAGCGTATCCGCTACATGCTGGACGACTCGGGTGCGAAGCTATTGTTAACGCAAAGCCATCTGGTGGATAAAGTGGCTTTCGACGGTAACGTGCTGGTGCTGAATGGGGCACAGGGCGTGTATCACGAGGATGCTTCCAATCTGGAGTCGTTGTCTGGTCCAAACGATCTGGCGTATGTCATTTATACGTCGGGTACGACGGGGCAGCCGAAGGGTGTTATGTTGGAGCATCGCGGTCTATGCAATCTGAAAACGTATTTTGATCAGACGCTCAAGATCCGCACGTCGGATCATACGTTGCTGTTCGCCAGCTATTCGTTTGATGCGGCTTGCTGGGAAATCTTCCAGGCGCTGTTCTGCGGAGCCACGTTGTATGTGCCAACGTCAGAGACGATTTTGGACTATGAGAGATTCGAACATTATATGACAGAACATCAGATTACGGTGGCGACGTTGCCACCGACCTATGCGGTGTATCTGGAGCCGGGACGGATGCCAAACCTGCGTATTCTGTTCACTGCGGGTTCAGCATCCTCAACAGAATTGGTATACAAGTGGAAGGATCAGGTGGCGTACTACAACGGCTACGGTCCAACCGAAAACTCGGTGGCGACGTCCATCTGGCCGGTATCCGAGGATGAAAGGGCAGGACAACTCATTTCCATCGGAC
This sequence comes from Paenibacillus sp. Lou8.1, assembly GCF_024213565.1. Lineage (NCBI taxonomy): Bacteria > Bacillati > Bacillota > Bacilli > Caryophanales > Paenibacillaceae > Paenibacillus > Paenibacillus sp. Lou8.1. Next base: position 122,382 of record NZ_JANAVN010000019.1, on the reverse strand, counting down.
GCCCTATGCCGAATCATCGGGTGTACATGGTGGATGTGCATGGACATTTGGCTCCGGTAGGCGTAGCGGGTGAACTGTGCGTGTCCGGTCCGGGTCTGGCCCGTGGTTATCTGGATCGCCCAGAGCTGACGGCTGAGAAATTTATACCAAATCCGTTTGCGGCTGGTGAAGCCGGCTACGAACGAATGTACCGTACGGGTGACTTGGCGAGATGGATGCCAGACGGCAACATCGAATATTTGGGCCGGATCGACCATCAGGTGAAAATCCGGGGCTATCGGATCGAGCTGGGCGAGGTCGAGGCACAAATTTTGAAGGTGGAGGACGTACAGGAGGTCATCGTACTGGCCCAGGCCGACGAGCAGGGGCAAAACCAGCTGGTGGCGTACTATGTTGCTGGACGGGAAGTAAGCGCTGGTGAGCTGCGCAGCTTACTGGGCGAGGAGCTTCCAAACTACATGGTGCCTTCGTATTTGGTACAGCTGAAGCAGATGCCGTTGACACCGAATGGTAAAATCGACCGCAAGGCACTGCCAACACCGGAAGTCAACCTGCAAAGCGGAGCCGATTATGTCGCACCGCGGACGTGGGTGGAAGTGAAGCTGGCGCAAATTTGGCAGGATGTGCTGGGTCTGGCGCAGGTCGGTGTGAAGGAAAACTTCTTCGAGATTGGCGGACACTCGCTGCGGGCGACGACGCTGGCCTCGAAAATTCACAAGGAGCTGAACAAGCCGCTTCCACTGCGCAGTATTTTTGAAGCGCCAACGATTGAACAACTGGCAACGGTCATGGAAGGTCTGGATCAAGTGGCGTATGCGTCCATTCCGGTGACGGAAAAACGCAACTTCTACCCGCTTTCCTCGGCGCAAAAACGACTGTATGTGCTGCATCAGTTCGACCCGAATGATGTGAACTACAACATGCCGTCGGTGCTGCAAGTGAGCGGACCGCTGGATGTGAAACGGGTAGAAGACGCGTTCCGTCAATTAATCGCCCGTCATGCGACCTTGCGTACCCGCTTTGAGCTGGTGGACAGTGAGCCGGTGCAATGGATTGAGGACACCGTGCCGTTCGAGGTGGAGTATACGAAGGTCCAGATAGAGGGTGCAACTGCGGACACGATGGTCAGTCAGGAAGCACAAGAACGTGTGCAACAGTTTGTACGTCCGTTCGATCTGCAATCCGCTCCGCTGCTGCGGGTAGGCTTGGTAGATTTGGGTGTACAAGGAACCGAGCAGGAACTACAGCATTTGCTCATGCTCGATATGCACCATATCGTCTCGGATGGTGTGTCCATGGGGGTACTGACCGATGAATTTGTCCGCTTGTACGACGGTGAAGAGCTTTCGCCATTGCGTATACAGTACAAGGATTATGCGGTATGGCAGCAAAGCGAAGCCCATCAAGAGTGGATGCAACGTCAGGAAGCGTACTGGCTCGACACCTTCCGGGGTGAACTGCCTGTGCTGGATCTACCGACAGACTTTGCCCGTCCGTCGGTACGAAGTACGGCAGGCGATACGGTGGTGTTCGGGCTGGAGCGCGAAGCTAGCGAACGCCTGAAGGAACTGGCGGCGCACACAGGCTCGACGCTGTATATGGTGCTGCTGGCAGCGTACACCGCGCTCTTACACCAATACAGCGGGCAAGAAGATATTGTAGTCGGCACACCGATTGCAGGACGACAGCATGCAGATTTGGAACCGATCCTCGGGATGTTCGTCGGTACGTTGGCATTGCGGAACTATCCGACAGCGGAACGTACCTTCCGCAGCTACGTGGAAGAAGTGAAAGTTTGTGCTCTGCAAGCCTATGAACATCAGGACTACCCATTTGAGGAACTGGTGGAAAAGCTAAATGTGAAGCGGGATATGAGCCGCCATCCGCTGTTCGATACGATGTTTACCCTGCAAACCACCGAGGAAGGCGAACTGCAACTGGCAGATCTGAGCTTCCGTCCATACGGCTTGGAACAAACGCCAGCGAAGTTTGATTTGACGCTGGAAGCTAGAGAGGAAGAGGCAGGTATCCAGTTCGGATTACAGTATGCAACTGCGTTGTACGAGCGCGAAACAGTAGAACGGATGACGCGTCACTTTGTTCGCTTGGCCGAAGCCGTGGCGGCGAACCCGGATGCGAAGCTGGGTGAGCTGGAACTGATTACGGCAGAAGAAACCGAGCAGATTCTGAAGGTGTTCAATGATCCGAATGCGCACAGCCTGCTTGGAGCATTGCAAGGCCGTTCGCTCAGCGAACGCTTTGAAGAGCAAGCGAAGTGCAACCCTGAGCGGATAGCAGTTGTGTCTGGGGCCACCGCGCTGACCTACACTGAGCTGAATGAGCGTGCGAACCAATTGGCTCGTGTGTTACGAGCGGAAGGGGTCGAAACAGATCAACCGGTTGGCGTATTGTTGGAACGTTCTGCGGATATTCTGGTGAGCATTCTGGGGGTACTTAAGGCCGGAGGCGCGTATGTGCCGATAGATACGATGTATCCACAGGAGCGCATCGACTACATGCTCCAAGACAGTGGGGCCAAGGTCGTGATTACAAGCAGAGTTGCCAACCTGTCGCTCAGCTGGCCATCCACAGTTCGAGCTGTAGTCTTGGATGACGAGGACGTTCAAGCTCAACTGGGAGCACAGGATGCGAGTAATCTAATTCCTGTCGCCCGCCCGCATAACCTGGCCTATATGATTTACACGTCAGGTACCACCGGCCAGCCGAAAGGGGTCATGATCGAGCAGGGCAGTGTTAGCAATCTGGTAGATGCTTTATTGGAGCGAGTATACAGCCGTTATGAACAGCCGCTTCATGTCGCATGGCTGTCGGCATTTGTATTTGACGCTTCAGTGAAGCAAATCTTTGCCAGCTTGCTGTTAGGTCACACCCTGCACGTGGTGTCCCGTGACGTCAGTCTGAGCGGAGAGCATTTGATCGCCTACTACCGTACGCACCGGATTGATCTGTCGGACGGCACACCTGCGCATCTGCATATTTTGAACGAAAGTGTCAATGTGACGGAAGCGCCGGAAGTGAAGCATTACCTGATCGGTGGCGAAGCATTATCCGTGCAGCTGGTAAATGTGTTCCTGCACAAGTGGTCCGGGTATCGTCCGGTCATTACGAACGTGTACGGTCCGACCGAAACCACAGTAGATGCGACTGCTTATACGATTGAAGATGTAGAGTCCCTGAACGTACTGATGGAAAAAGGGGAGCACACGGTATCCATCGGAACGCCGATAGCGAACCAGTCTGTGTACATCTTGAACAGCCAGCAACAGCTGGTGCCGATCGGGATCGCTGGTGAGCTTTATATCGGAGGTGCAGGTGTCGGACGAGGATACCTGAACTTGCCGGAGCTGACGGCAGAGAAGTTCGTCCTGAATCCGTTCGCTGATGCGGCAGCAGCCGATCAAGCGGACAGCACTCACGCAAACCGGATGTACCGGACAGGCGACCTGGCCCGGTGGTTGCCAGACGGCAGCATTGAGTATTTGGGCCGGATCGACCATCAGGTGAAAATCCGGGGTTACCGGATCGAGCTGGGCGAAGTGGAAGCGCAGCTGCTGACCGTGGATGGCATTCAGAAAGCCGTGGTCACAGCATGGGAAAACGAAGACGGACACAAGGACCTGTGTGCCTACATCATAGCTTCAGAGTCCCTGAGTTTGCCGGAGCTGCGCAATGCGCTGCAGCCGAAGCTGCCGGATTACATGATCCCGACGTATGTGGTACAACTGGATCATTTCCCGCTGACACCGAACGGGAAAATCGACCGCAAGGCGTTGCCGGCACCGGAAGCACGTCTCGAAGGAGGCCTGGAGTACGTTGCACCGCGGACGCCGCTGGAAGCCAAGCTAGCCCAAATTTGGCAGGATGTCTTGAAGCTGTCCAGCGTAGGAGTCACCGACTCATTCTTTGACGTGGGTGGGCACTCCCTGCGGGCAACGACGCTGGTGGCCAAAATCCATCAGGAACTGGACAGTCGGATTACGCTGCGTGAGGTGTTCCAACACTTTACGATTGAGCAGCAAGCCCAGCTCATCGCAACGCACGGGACAGACACCTATACGGTGATTCCTGCGGCGGCGCAACAGGCGTACTACCCGGTTTCCTCGGCTCAAAAACGACTGTACATTTTGAGTCATCTGGAAGGTGGGGATCTCAGCTACAATATGCCGGGTGTATTAACCGTGGAGGGACCGCTTCAAGCCGATCGGCTGGAAGATGCGTTCCGTCAGTTAATAGCCCGCCATGAAACGCTGCGGACTTCCTTTGAAATGGTGGAAGGCGAGGTCGTTCAGCGGGTTTACGATCAAGTGGAGTTTGCAGTAGAGCACTTGCAGGTCAGGGAGTCCGAAGCCGGAGCCTATATCGAGTCCTTTGTACGCAGCTTTGATCTTCGCCAGGCACCACTGCTGCGTGTCCGTCTTATTCAAACTGGACCAGAGCGCCATCTCCTGATGTACGACATGCACCATATTATTTCAGACGGTGTATCGTCTAACAATATCGTGCAGGAGCTGGTACAACTGTACGAGGGACAGGAATTGGAGCCGTTGCAAATTCAGTACAAAGACTACGCCGTGTGGCAGCAGCAGGAGATGCAGCGTGAATCATACCAACGCCGGGAACACTTCTGGCTGGAGCATTTAGCCGGAGAATTACCGGTACTGGATTTGCCAATTGCTTATCCTAGACCTGCTGTTCGCAGCTTCGAGGGTGCGATGTATGAATTTACAGTGGACGCGAATGTATCCGAGCAACTGCACCGAATTGCGGCACAGACCGGAAGCACGCTGTACATGGTGCTGTTGAGCGCCTACACCGTTCTGCTGTCCAAATACAGCGGTCAGGACGATTTGATCATCGGTACGCCAGTAGCAGGACGCTTGTTGCCTGAGCTGGAGCCACTGATCGGAATGTTCGTCAATACGCTAGCCATCCGGCATCAGCCGAGGGGCAACCAAACGTTCCACAACTACTTGCTAGAAGCCAGAGATCGTACGCTGCAAGCCTTCGAGCATCAGGATTATCCACTGGAAGAGTTGGTGGAAAAGCTGGATGTAGCACGGGATGCAAGCCGTAACCCATTATTTGACACTATGTTTATACTGCAAAATACGGAGTCACCGGAAGTGGAGCTAGAAACGCTGTCCTTCAGTCCATATGTTCAGGAGCACAGCATCTCCAAATTCGATTTGACCTTGTCCATGAGTGATGAAGACGGGGAAATCAAGGGTTCCTTTGAATATTGCACGAAGCTGTTTGGAGCCGACGCTATTGAGAGATTAACCAGAGATTTGATAGCGATCCTGTCCCAGGTTGGGATCAATCCAGATTTGCTATTAAGCGATATTCAGGTGAACTCGGACGAGCAACCGGAAGGCTTCTCGCCGGATTCCATCGACTTTGTTTTCTAAATCCGTTTTCTAAATGCAATGAATTCACTTTGCGTGTGCAAAGGGCGGCGGCTTGTCCGACTGCCCTTGCCTGCAAAGTATTCTTTTTCTGACACAACGCTCATGTACGTAACAACGCACCATCCAACCGGGGGGAACAGGCCCCGAGAAGCAGGAGGGATGTCATTGAAAGCCTTATTTGAGAAGGAAAAAAATTACTGGAGTCATAAATTGGAATCTGAGGATCATATCATCTGCCTACCATACACCAACCATGTGTCCAGAAATACAACTGTAACGAGTTTAAATTCCCATACGTACACGCTCACATTTCCAACTGAAATTTCCCAAAGAATATCATCTATAACAGGTGGCGCTCCATGGGCCGTGTTTATGGTCCTGCTTGCTGGAGTAGAGAGCTTATTGCATAAATACACATGTGAGGAACGTGTGCTACTGGGCATTCCGGTAGCCAAGTCTAGCAACGGTGCTACAAAGCCGATCAACCATCTGCTTTTATTGAAAAATACGCTGGATTCCAGCACAACCTTCAAAGCCTTGCTGTCTCAAATCAAAACCTCTGTCGGCGAAGCTATTGAACATCAAAACATTCCTTTTTGGAACTATTCTGAGTTACTTGACATTCAACGTAATGAGGATGGAAAGCCTCTTATTCACACCACAGTATCCTTGCAAAACATTCATATTTCTGATTTTTTGAATCACGTACAATCTGAACTAGATTTCCAGTTTCAATGGGAAAATGAAGCGGTCTCCCTGAACGTAAAGTATAATAGCGACCGTTATAGCGAGACGACGATTGAGCACTTTGTTGAGCAGCTTCTGCGGCTGTACACTATTGTTTTGCAGCAGCCAGAGTTGGCGATTTCCACAACACAAGTGCTGTCAGAGCAAGAAGTAGAGCAGCTGGTCCATACCTTCAACGATACAAATGTGGATTATCCACGTCATGCGTCTATTCATGAATTGTTCGAGAAACAGGCGAAGCAGGCACCACAGCAGGTGGCGGTAGTGTGTGGGCAAGATAGCCTAACCTATGCAGAATTGAATGAAAAGGCCAACCGACTGGCTCATTCTTTACGTAAGCAGGGAATCCGCACCGAGCAGACGGTCGGCATTGTAGCTGAACGCTCGATTGAGATGATTGTCGGTATGCTCGGAATTCTCAAAGCAGGTGGAGCATATGTACCCATTGATTCTGATTACCCGGATGAGCGTGTACGCTATTTGCTGAAGGATTCCGGTGCGGACATACTGCTCGTGCAGCGAATGGAACATCGGCCCACTGATTTTAAGGGAAGGGTGCTTGACCTTAGCGATGCTACAATTTATGGAACGGATGATGCTGATCGTTATGATCCCATTTTGCCGAATGATCACGGAACGAATACTGATCCGGGATACGTGGACTGCCTAGATCCGTTCTACTCCATTTCCGCCAGTCCCGAACTTGCTTCTACGACAACCATACAACCAGAAAACATGCAACCCAAAGCTACGCAATCAGAACAAGCAAAACCAATACAGCACGCTTATGCAACTGAAGAACAACCGAAAGCGAGCGCAGCTGGTCGCTTGGCCTATATTATGTACACCTCAGGGACTACTGGCCAGCCCAAAGGGGTTATGGTGGAGCACCGTAATGTCGTGCGTTTGGTGACAAACACAAATTATGCACGCTTGAATGCCGACACGCGCATTTTGCAGACCGGGTCTGTTGTCTTTGACGCGTCCACCTTCGAAATTTGGGGTGCGTTATTGAACGGTGGACAGCTGGTGCTGGTGAGTCAGGATGTTATTTTGGACGCGCCCAAGCTCAAGGAAGTTGTTCGCAATCACGGCATTACCACGATGTGGCTGACCGCACCACTCTTTAATCAGCTATCCCAGCAGGACTTGGAACTATTTGAGGGGATGCGGGAGCTATTGGTTGGTGGTGATGTGCTGTCCGTACCGCATATTAACCGGGTATTGGAGGCCCATCCGAATCTACATATCATTAACGGCTACGGTCCGACGGAAAATACCACCTTTTCCACCACACATGCCATTACCGGCGTTCAATCGGCATCTGTGCCCATTGGTAGCCCGATCCATAACTCGACGGCATATGTCGTGGACGGTTCGATGCAGCTCCAGCCTGTTGGAGCGTGGGGAGAACTGATCGTCGGCGGTGACGGGGTGGCTCGCGGATACCGCAACCGCCCAGAACTGACGACCGAAAAGTTCATTGACAGTCCGTTCCGTGGGGGCGAACGCTGCTATCGAACAGGGGACCTGGTGCGTTGGAATGCGGACGGGACGCTGGAATATAAGGGACGAATCGACGCGCAGGTGAAAATTCGAGGCTACCGGATTGAGCTGGGCGAGGTGGAAGCACAGCTGTTGAAGCTGGAGGCAGTCCGAGAAGCTGTTGTAATTGCACATGAAGATGAGCAGGGGCAAAAGCTGCTCTGCGCATATGTGGTCACCCATGCGGAAGTAGCGACAAGTGAGCTGCGTAGTGCTTTGAGCCAGGAGCTACCGGGCTACATGGTACCGTCGTATTTTGTGCAGCTGGAGCAATTGCCACTGACGCCCAATGGCAAGGTGGATCGCCGAGCGTTGCCACAACCAGAGGGAGGTGTAAGCTCAGGCGCAGAATATGTACCTCCTCAAAATCAATTACAAGCACAACTGGCTAGCATCTGGAAAGATGTGCTGGAGCTTGAGCGCATTGGGATTAAGGATAACTTTTTTGAGGCAGGAGGACATTCCCTGCGGGCGACACATGTCATATCACTCATCTATAAGGAATTGCATAAAAATGTGCAGCTAAAGGATCTGTTCCAGCATCCGACAATTGAACAGCTGGCGCAGGTTATTGAAGCACTGGAGCAAACCACCTATGAATCCATCCCAGTTACGGAGAATAAGCCATTTTATGCGGTTTCTTCAGCTCAAAAACGGATGTATATCCTCAATCAGCTTGATGGAGCGGGAATTAGCTATAACATACCTGGTGCCCTGACTCTGACCGGTTCACTTGATCACAAGGCACTGGATAACGCGTTCCGTCAGCTTATTGACCGCCATGAAACATTGCGCACAAGTTTTGAGACCATGAACGGTGAACCTGTCCAGCGAGTACATGACGAGGTTCCTTTTTGCATGGAATTGACCTATGCTCACGGAGCTGCCCCAAAGGAAACGGATGAGCTGGTACGTAACTTTGTCCAACCATTCGATCTGGGGCAGGCCCCGTTATTCCGAGTTGGTTTGATTGAAACAGACCCAGAGCATCATATTTTGCTCATGGACATGCATCATATCATTTCGGACGGCACCTCTATAAATGTACTAATTCAGGACTTTATTCATTTATATGCAGGCGACACGCTGCCATCGCTACGCATTCAGTATAAAGACTACGCCGCTTGGCAACAGAAGCAGCAGCAAAGTGAACGCTACCGGGAACAGGAAAACTACTGGCTCAATACCTTCGCAGGAGAGCTACCTGTGCTTGATCTACCGACTGATTATCCACGCCCAGCGGTGAGAAGCTTTGAAGGAGATGTGCTGGAATTTACGCTTGACCAACGACAAAGCGAAGGCTTAAAAAGCATTGCGGTGCAGACGGAATCGACATTATATATGGTGCTGTTGGCTGCCTATTCGGCTTTGCTTAGCCACTATAGCGGGCAAGAGGATATTATTGTCGGTTCGCCAATTGCAGGGCGGCCCCATGCGGATCTTGGCAGTCTGATCGGGATGTTCGTGAATACACTGGCAATCCGTAATTATCCAGAAGGCGGGAAAACGTTCCGTGATTATGTGTTGGAGGTCAAGGAAAACGCGTTAAAGGCTTTTGAACATCAGGATTATCCGTTTGAAGAGCTGGTGGAGAAGCTGGACGTAGATCGAGATTTAAGCCGTAATCCGTTATTTGATACCATGTTTGCACTACAAAACATAGAGCAAAAAGAGCAGCAGCTGGCGGGGTTGCAATTGGCATCTTATCCAAGTGAACAAACGACGGCCAAATTTGATTTGAGTCTGTTCGCAGTGGAGGATGGAGAACAAATTTCCTGTGCTCTTCAATACGGAACTCGGCTGTACAAACGGGAAACCATTGAACGACTGACTGAACATTTGCAGCAGCTTATCAATGCGGTTATAAATCAGCCGGATATCGCTCTTTCGGCTATAGAAATGGTTTCGGCCCAAGAAAAAGAGCTGCTTGTGCAGAGATTCAATGATACGGTAGCAGACTATCCGTATCCACGAGATCAAGCACTGCATGTGCTGTTCGAGGAACAGGTAGCGCAATCACCAGATCGGCTGGCCATCACCTTTGCGGACATGCAGCTTACCTACCGCGAGCTGAATGAACGTGCCGACCGTCTGGCACGCATACTCGCTTCCCATGGGATACAGCGCGGGTCCGAGCCAGAGACACAGCGAGTAGGGATTATGGCTGAACGCTCCATTGAAATGGTCGTCGGTATGCTGGCGATTTTGAAGGTCGGAGGGGCTTACGTTCCCATTGATCCTGATTATCCTGAAGAGCGTATCCGTTATTTACTGGAGGATTCCAGTGCGGGGCTGTTACTGTTACAGCGACGTGAGCAGATGCCTTTTGAACCTGGCATTCCGGTCATCGATTTGAGTGACGAACAGCGATGCAATAGCAAATCTGAATGTGACGCTCAGACGGATGGAACAATTGCGATTACAACAGGGGGATCTTCCTCCGATCTTGCGTATGTGATCTACACCTCTGGTACGACAGGCAAGCCGAAGGGCGTGATGATTGAGCACCGTAATGTCGTGCGCCTAGTGAAAAACAAAAGCTATGCCATGCTTGATGAAAATACACGTATGCTGCAATTGGGCGCAGTTGTGTTCGATGCCTCCACATTTGAAATCTGGGGAACGCTGCTGAACGGGGGACAACTGTATGTGGTAAGCCATGACACTATTCTGGATGCCTCCAAGCTCAAACAGGCAATTGACAAGTATCGTGTTAACACGATGTTCATGACTACGGCTTTATTCAATCAGTATTCGCAGCAAGAAATCGGAGTGTTTGCGTCCTTGAAGGAGTTGCTCGTGGGTGGTGATGTGTTGTCTGTACCACACGTCAATCGTGTGTTGAAGGAGTACCCGCAGCTTCGCCTGGCCAATATTTATGGTCCGACGGAGAACACCACCTTTTCCACCATCTATGACATTACAGAACCGCAAACCCAGGCTATTCCCATTGGACGTCCAATTGATCACTCGACCGCTTATGTGGTCAATCGTTCGTTGAAGCTGCAACCTATCGGGGCCTGGGGGGAGCTGATCGTCGGTGGCGACGGTGTTGGGCGAGGATATCTGAATCGGCCCGAGCTTACGGCGGAAAAATTTATTGAAAGTCCATTCCGGTCTGGAGAATATTGCTATCGTACAGGAGACTTAGTGCGTTGGCGTGCTGATGGTGTACTGGAGTACAAGGGAAGAATGGATGAACAGGTCAAAATTCGCGGCTACCGCATCGAACTGGGTGAAATTGAAACCCGATTGTCTACAATTCCAGGTGTGAAGGAATCGGTTGTTACCGTGCGGCAGGATGATCACGGACAAAAACAGCTGTGTGCCTATTTTGCAACAGACAGTGAATTGAGCGCCAGCGACTTACGTAACATTTTGTCGCAGGATCTGCCTGGCTATATGGTGCCGTCCTACTTTGTGCAGCTCTCCAGACTGCCTTTGACGCTGAATGGCAAAGTAGACCGCAGGGCACTGCCCGCACCTGAGCACAATCTCGATACAGGTATGGATTATGTGGCACCCGAGACGGATGTCCAACAGGCACTGGCTACGGCTTGGGGAGCCATTCTTGGTATCCCGAAAGTCGGAATACAGGATAACTTTTTCCATTTGGGTGGTGACTCCATCAAGGCCATCCAAGTATCGTCCCGCTTGTTTCAGGTCGGATACAAGCTGGAAATGAAGGACTTGTTCAAATACCCGACAATTGCGGGACTAAGCACATATATTCAGCCTGTTAACCGAATAGCCGAGCAGGGCGAGGTTACAGGAAATGTAGTGCTTACACCGATTCAGCGCTGGTTTTTTGAACAGGCAACGGAAGAACCATACTATTTTAACCAATCTGTCATGCTCTATCGTCAGGAAGGCTATGACGAACAGGCACTACGGCGGGCGCTCCATCAGATTACTTCGCACCATGATGCATTGCGTATGGTTTTTAGTTTGTCGGAGAACGGATGTACAGCATGGAACCGCAGTGTAGGGGAAGGTGAACCGTACCATCTGGAATGCTTTGACTATAATGACAGCGATGTAAACAAGCAAGATTTGGCGAAGATAATTGAAGCGAAATGCAATGAAATTCAATCTGGTATTTCCCTAAGCGAAGGTCCGCTGATGAGACTGGGGCTGTTCCGTTGCCCGGATGGAGATCATCTGCTGGTCGTGATTCATCATTTGGCGGTGGACGGGGTATCCTGGCGCATTTTATTCGAGGATTTGGCGACTGCTTATGATCAAGCCTCCAAGGGTGAACAGGTGATTCAGCTTCCTCATAAAACAGATTCGTTCCAAACATGGGCCGAGCAGCTGCACGCTTATGCCAACAGTCCAGCTATGGAACATGAGCGAGCGTATTGGGGGAAACTTGCACAAGCGGAACTGGCTTCTTTGCCGCAGGATTATGGGCATAACGAGCACGAAAAGCCATCGATTGGCGATAGTGAGTCGGTTACTGCTTTGTGGACACATGCAGAGACAGAGCAGCTGCTCAAGCAGGCCAATCGTGCCTACCGTACAGAAATTAATGACCTGTTGTTGACGGCGGTAGGAATGGCATTGCAAGCATGGAGTGGAAATGATCGTTTCCTGATAAATCTAGAGGGACATGGACGTGAAGCCATTTTACCAGAGGTGGACATTACTCGAACGATAGGGTGGTTTACAAGCCAATATCCTGTTTTGCTCGATATGCCGGAAGAACTGGCACTTTCGCAACGGATTAAGCGTGTGAAGGAAGGACTGCGCGGCATTCCGCAAAAAGGGATTGGCTACGGTGTACTGAAATATTTATCCAACCGTCAGACACAGGCACCGGAGGCATCTCCAGCCATATTTACGACAGATCCCGAAATCAGCTTTAACTATTTGGGACAGTTCGATCAGGATATGAAAGGGAACGACTTGCAATCATCCTCATATGAGGGTGGGATGCCGCTGAGCCCGACCATGGCTCGAACTTATACGCTGGATTTTGGCGGCATTATTTCGGGAGGCCAACTGGGTCTGACGATTAGCTATAGTCGTACCAGCTATAGACCGGAGACCATCGAGCGATTGGCCAAATTCCTGGAATCGAGCCTGCGTGAAATTTTGGCGCATTGCATCCATAAAGAACACCCGGAGCTTACCCCAAGTGATATTTCTTACAAAGGAATGAGTGTGGAGGGCTTGGACAGCCTCTTATCTGAAATGGGTGCTGCGGGCGAGATCGACAATGTATATGCACTGACCCCCATGCAGAAAGGGATGCTGTTTCACAGCCAGCTAGATAGTCAAGCAGCTGCGAATGACGCATATTTTGAGCAGGTTTCTTATGATATGCGAGGTCAGATGGACATTCGGGCTTTTGCAGAAAGCCTGAATATTCTGGTTCGGCGACATGAGGCGCTGCGTACACATTTTTATTTTGGCAGAGATACGGAACCGTTGCAGGTGGTGTATCGAAATCGGGATTGCGGCTTTCAATATGAAGATTTACACCATCTTGATAAGGATGAAATAGATACTAGGGTGAAAAATTTCAAGCTACAAGATAAAGCACGGGGCTTTGATCTGCGTCGGGATGTCCTGCTGCGTGTAGCGATTTTACGTACCGGAGAAGACAGCTATCATTTTGTATGGAGCTTCCATCATATCGTCATGGACGGCTGGTGCCTGTCCCTTATAAATAAAGAAGTGTTTGAAAGCTATGCAGCACTTCAGGAGGGCAGAGTACCAGAGCTGGCACCGGCAGTACCGTACAGCCGCTTTATTGAATGGCTGGAAGCACAGGATGCCAAGGCGGCAACTGACTACTGGAGCAGCTATTTATCCGGATATGAGCAGCAAACAGCATTACCAGCTGTAAAATCCGGTCGCAAGAGTGGAGGCAACACGGCTAGTGATTGGGTGACGGTTTTGGAACGTGAGTTGACCCTCCGGGTGGAGGAGACGGCTAAGCGATATCAGGTGACCATGAATACGTTATTACAAACCGTCTGGGGGATTGTGCTGCAAAAATATAACAACCACAGTGATGTCGTATTTGGTAGTGTCGTCTCAGGCCGTCCATCGGATATTATCGGGGTAGAGGATATTATCGGCTTGTTCATTAATACCATTCCAGTTCGCATTCTTAGTGAGGCAGGGGAATCCTTTGCAGAAGTTATGAAGAAAACACAGGAGCAGGCGCTGGCTTCTCATGCGTATGATACGTATCCACTGTTTGAGATTCAGGCATTGACCGACCAGAAACAGGATTTAATTAACCATATTATGGTGTTTGAAAATTATCCGGTAGATGAGCAGGTCGAAGAACTGGGAAGTGACGGGCAGGATACATTCCCGATTTCCAACGTGGTGGCTGCAGAGCAGACTAACTATGATCTGAGCTTAGTCGTTATGCCGGGAGAATGCATCAAGATTCGTTTTATGTATAATGCGTTAAGTTATGATCAAACAGGCATTAAGCGTCTGCATGGGCATTTTGTGAATCTGTTGGAGCAAGTTTTGCTTAACCCGAATGTTTGCGTAGAAGAGCTGGAACTGGTTACAGCGGCGGAAAAACAACAAATTACAGGAGAGTTTAATGACACTGCCTCTGCATATCCAAGCAATCACACGATCCAAAAACTGTTTGAGGAGCAGGCAGAGCGCACGCCGGATCATATTGCTGTAACTTTGGGTCATCAATCATTGACCTATCGGGAACTCAATGAGACAGCCAACCGTTTAGCGCATACGCTGCGTGATGCAGGGGTGAAATCCGATGAACCTGTTGGCATTTTGACGGAGCGCTCACTGGACATGATTACGGGAACACTCGCTATTTTGAAGGCTGGAGGCGCGTATGTGCCGGTAGACCCTCAATATCCGGAGGACCGTATCCGTTATATGCTGGAGGACTCGGGAGCTAAGCTGCTGCTGGCTCAGCAGGATTTACTGGATCGTTGCTATTTCGACGGACAGATTGTCAATCTGAATGAGGATACGTCCTACAGTGCAGATGCTTCCAATCTGGGTATAGATGGAGCGGGTAATCATGCTGCTTATGTCATTTATACCTCAGGTTCAACAGGTAAGCCTAAGGGTGTCGTAGTTGAGCATCAAAGTGTCGTGCGCCTTGTCCGCAATACGGATTATGTGCCATTTGATGAATCGACCCGAATGCTGCAGACTTGCGCGTTTGTATTTGATGTATCTACGTTTGAGATTTGGGGTGCGCTACTGAATGGTGGTCAGCTTGTTCTTGTGCATAAGGATGATCTATTGGACGCGGCCAAGCTTAAAGAGACGATACGGGATCATCACGTCACCATGATGTGGCTGACCACACCGTTATTTAATCAGCTTTCACAGCAGGATAGTAAACTTTTCGGCGATGTGAAGTATTTGCTGGTTGGTGGTGATGTTTTGTCTGCACCCCATATTAACCGGGTCCTGCGCGATAATCCGGACATGAACATCATTAACGGCTATGGGCCAACGGAAAACACAACCTTTTCGACCACGTATCACATTACGGAAGAACAGCTGGATTCTGTGCCGATCGGACGGCCCATCTGCAATTCGACGGCGTATGTTGTAGATTCGTCATTTAACCTGCAACCGGTCGGAGCTTGGGGTGAGCTGGTCGTCGGCGGAGACGGAGTTGCACGTGGTTATCTAAATCGTCCTGAGCTGACGGCTGAGAGATTTCTTGCTAACCCGTGGAGGGACGGAGATCGCCTGTACTGTACGGGAGACCTTGTTCGCTGGCGTGAAGACGGCATACTGGAATACGCTGGACGGATTGATCAACAGGTTAAAATTCGCGGTTACCGGATTGAGCTGGGTGAGGTGGAGGCGCGGCTGGCAAGTGTACCGTCCGTGCGGGATAGCGTGGTTATTGCTTTGCGGGATGGAGCAGGTCAGCAGCAATTATGTGCTTACTTTACTGCTGATGAACAGCTGACCATCCGTGAGATTCGAGCTGCGATGTCGGCCAGTCTGCCGAGCTATATGATTCCATCCGCATTTGTACAGCTGGATCGGTTTCCGCTGACGACAAACGGCAAAATCGACCGCAAAGCTTTACCTGTGCCGGACAAAGGGCTGCACACGGGTATAGAATATGTCGCACCGCGAACCGATGTGGAGCAGTTGCTGGCATCCATTTGGCAGGAAGTGCTTGAAATTCCACAAGTGGGTATCCATGATGACTTTTTCACGTTGGGTGGACATTCCTTGAAAGTACTAGAGCTTATACGCAAAGTTCACCTTGCCACAGACATTGAGCTTCCCATCCGTAGTGTAATGGACTTCCCGACTATAGAAGAGCAGGCGCTCACATTATTGAAAGCCGATCTGGAATACAAGGCCGATAGTCCAATCATTCGGTTGAATGAACACGGTCCGATCTCCATCTTCTGCTTTCCTCCTATGCTTGGATACGGGCTGTCGTTCGCGGAGCTGGCGAAACAACTGGATCAGGACGCAGTCGTGTATGGATTGGAGTTCGTGGATGATGCTGCGGATGAGCAGGCCATGCTGGCACGTTACGTTGATTTGATCGTCAGCACGCAAGCGCAAGGTCCGTATGTGCTGCTTGGTTATTCCATAGGTGGTAATCTGGCGCATAAGGTTGCTGACATACTGGAACGTCAAGGCCATGCTGTATCCGATATTTTTATGCTCGATTCGGTCAAAAGGGCGGAAGCCCTGCCCTTCACAGCTGAAGAAACAGAGCATGAAATTCATGACATGCTGGAACAGGTTCCCGACTCCTACCGTGAGCTGTTGAATGAAACGTACCAACGTAAAACGATTGCTTACGCGGTGTATGGCAACCAGCTTGTGAATACAGAGAGCGTTCAGGCGAATATTCACGGCTTTGTCGCCGTTGGATCGGAAACGGTGAGGGGTACAGGAGATAATCGACTTTTATGGAAAGACGCTACACAAGGTAGCTATGAAGAGCATAGCTTGATTGGTAATCATTATGAACTACTGGAACCCGGATTTATCGAGGAAAATGTAAAAATTATCCGTGCCACAATTCAAAAGATAACTCGGAACACGGACAAAGACATGACACAAGACTTGGCACATCATAAATCTTGAAAATCTACGGTCGATGATGTAACGAACGGAATCACTATTTTTTAATCTGTAACACATGAATCCTGATCGAACAGGTAAGAAGCCTTCTGCTTACGAGATTCGATCAGGATTCACTTTATCAAAAGGCACTCCGTCGATGGGAAGTGCGATGATTCCATAGCGCCATGCTGATGGCTTCCAAACGGAGTATAAATATCTGCTCGCTATGCAATCACCGCACGGTTCAAATCATTAAATCAACTTCATACGTAAGGATGGTACTTCATATGAAGAATAAAGGCATTTGCTACCTATCCGCATTTTTAGCAGCATTGTTTCTCTGGAACCTGCTCATTGCTTCGGCATGGGCAACAGATAGTATAACACCTGATTCATTGGAAAAAACAGTGGACGATATCATGGGTACAGAATTGGAAAAATTGCATATTCCGGGGGCTGCGGTTGTCGTGACCCAAGAAAACCAAATCCTTTTTAGTAAAGGCTATGGATATGCAGATCTGGAGCGGAAAGTGGCATTCGATCCAGCGAAGACCATTGTTCGTGTCGGCTCTCTAACCAAATCATTTAGTGCAAGCGCCACGATGCAGCTGGTTGAGCAAAACAAGCTTGATTTGAATGAAGACGTGAACAGCTATCTCCACAGCTATAAAACTACGCAATACCAAAATCAGCCTTTCAATTTGCATCAGCTTTTGACACATACCTCAGGATTGGATGAAGCGCTGTACGACATTAACAGCTCGACTCGGGCAGGCGTTTTGCCCACAGAGCAGTATCTCAGCACGTATTTTCAAAATCAGCCTCCCATCCGCAAACCCGGGATTCAGTATGATTACAGTAATGTCTCCTACGGTCTGATCGGTAATATCGTGGAGCAAGTAAGCGGTCAGAGACTGAACGATTACCTCCGTACACATCTGTTCCAGCCGATGAATATGCCCAGCGCGACGCTGGAATTGCCGTTAAATCATCCGGCACTGGCCCAATCGTATCAGTGGAAGGATGGAGCGTATTTGAAACAGCCTTTGTCATATATCAATCTGCCGGGAGCAGGAGCGTTGAACGTCACACCCAACGAGTTTTCCCATTACCTGATCACTCATTTAAACCAGGGCAAGTATGAGGGCAAAGTGGTGCTCCAGCCACATACGGTAAAAGTGATGCATGCGCAGCAATTTGCAGTCGATGCACGCCTGGATGGCGTAGGCTACGGATTTTTCCGTGGTCATTTGGAGACGGGAGTACCTATGCTGTGGGCTACCGGGGAAATTGATGATTTTATTTCGGAAATGGTACTGATTCCGTCGCAAAAGATCGGTATTTTTGTGATCATTAATTCAGCTGACACGGACACCCTGCTTCATGGAAAAGTTATCCATGCGATAGCCCAAATGCTGCCCTCAGAGCCGAAGGCCGTTTCGCAGTCACTAGCTCGTTCTTCCACCCAAGTGAAGCTTTCGCCAGAGATTGAGGGCGTATATCAGGTGGATTCTAATCCTGTTCATGGGTGGGGAAAATGGATTCGGATACTGGGAAACATTACATACACCGTGCGAATTCAAGATGATCATACGTTAATTGTTAAAGGGAAATACCCAAATGAGAATGAAGCAACAGACAAAGTTTTTCAAGCAGCAGGCGATGGATTGTTTGTGGAAAAGGGGGGCCAGCTTAAAATTTTGCTGTATCAGGAAAACGGTACGTGGATGATGGTTGCCCCGGATAGTAAGACCATGAAGCAGACGACACTTTGGCACCGTACCTGGACTCTGCTTGTCAGCTACGCTGCCGCCTCCTTATTTTTCATCACGACCTTGCTGATTTGGATCGTAAGATATGTGATCAGAGATATCCGTAAAACGAATAATCACATTTCGTCCAACCTTGCATTCATTGCGTCACTAAATACGATTTTTCTCGGGGTGCAGGTCATCTATGGTAACAATCAGATCGTGTATGGCTATTCCGCGTGGTATATCTGGGGAATTTGCACGCTGCCACTCATTTCAGCACTCATTGCCGTGTGGGTATTAATCGTGAATGGCGCAAAGCTGATTACAGGGGAAAGAAGAACCCGGGCTGCCGGGAAAATCCTATTTGCGGTACTCACATTGCTGCATACGGTGTATCTTTTTTATTGGAATTTCCTTCCTATTCATTATTCCTAAAGATTTACAAAACAATGCATATTCGAACATAAATGAATGCTAAAATTTGTATCTGATGCCCCCCCAGAGGGGCTTTAAACCAACAAACAGGAGGGAAAGAATGGGAATCTTTCGTCGTTTTACATCCCGTAGCTTCAAATACGCAACTGCTATGGTTTTCACTTTATCGTTGTACGCTGGTGTTGCGGGCAGCATGCAACCGGCACGGGCAGAAGGTCCGGCGGACCCAGCCCCCTTCATTGCAGCGAAAGTGGTCAATGAGAACGCTGGTAAAAAAGTGCTGTTTGATAATACACATGGACAGACAGCTGGCGCAGCAGATTGGGTGATTGATGGTGGATTTTCAGACTTCGGCCAAGCCCTCGCGAGTAATGGCTATGATGTACACGAGCTTCGCCAATCTACGCCTATTACTTACAATGATCTAAAGAATTATGATGTATTTGTTACGGCAGAGCCGAATATTCCTTTTAAACAGAGCGAACAGGCTGCAATGGAGCAGTATGTAAAAGCAGGCAATAGTATTTTTTTCATTGGAGATCATTATAACGCGGACCGCAACAAGAATCGCTGGGACGGATCGGAGAGCATTAATGGCTATCGTCGTGGTGCATGGGAAGACCCTGCGAAGGGAATGAGTGCGGAAGAAAAAAGCTCGGCAGCAATGCAGGGCGTAGTCAGCTCAGATTGGCTGGGCAGCCAGTTTGGTGTGCGCTTTCGCTACAATGCATTAGGCGATATCACGGCCAATCAGATTGTTGAGCCAGCGCAGGCGTTCAACATTACAGCTGGAGTGAGCAATGTCGCAATGCATGCAGGATCAACACTCGCAATTATCGACCCAGCGAAAGCCAAGGGAATCGTATATCTTCCTAAAACCAATCAGGCTTGGGGCAACGCGGTAGATCAGGGCGTTTATAACGGAGGCGGCATTCCGGAAGGACCTTATGCAGCCGTATCGAAAGTAGGGCTAGGCAAAGCTGCTTTCATTGGGGACTCGTCTCCTGTCGAAGATGCAACGCCAAAATATTTGCGCGAAGAGACAGGAACCAAGAAGACAACGTATGACGGCTTTAAGGAGCAGGATGACGCTGTGTTACTGGTCAATATCGTAGACTGGTTGTCCAAGAAGGAGGAGTATACCAGCCTGACGGAAGTGAAAAGCTTACAGCTGGACCAGCCGACGGCATTACTGCCTTTTGAAGAGCCACAGACTTCCACGGAACCACAAGCCGAGCCTTGGTCCGCTCCCGCAGTCGGCTACAAATGGTGGGATCAGCGAACATTCAAAGCAGGGTCTTATGGCGGATCTACAGCCAGTGCCCAGCCTGTGTACAGCATCGTTCGTCAGGAGCAGCTGCCCAATGCAGAGCCTTTTCAAATTCGAGTTACTGCCGACCAACTGGCTCCTAACAGTACGATTAGCGGATTCAGCACAGGTATTTATGTAGCGGGCGGCAATCAAGTAGCCCAAATTCAAAATCCGGATGGAAGCTGGCCAACCTCTTACGGCTATAGCGGAACATTTAGCCTGGAGTCCAACGGCAAAGGCCATGCCTATAAAGACTTGACGGTGCGGATCAAGCCGGGAACCAGTGGTTCAGCTAATCTTAGACTGAGGCAAAACGGCAGCAATCTGCTGACCCAATCCGTTGTGCTGGCTGATGTCCCGGCCCAGCCGTTGCCTGAGGAAGGCAATACGGTTCCAGCTCGTATCAGTGTCGCAGAAGCACGGAATCTCCCGGCTGGCAAAGTCGTGACCTTAGAGGGTGTTGTGACAACAGAACCAGGTGCATTCGGTGGTCAAGCCTTTTACATGCAGGATGAAAGTGGTGGTATTTATGTATATCAGAACCAAAGCGGCTTTCACCAAGGGGATCGAGTAAAGCTTACAGCAAGCTTGGCACTGTATAATAGTGAGCTAGAGTTAACCGATCCAGTGGCAATTGAAAAAACGGGAGAAGGACAACTTCCGGAAGCTGTACAAGTCACCGAACTCAGTGATGCGAACCAAGGACAGTTGGTTGAGCTTCCTATGGCAATGATTCGTAATGTGATAGACGCCACTCCCGTAGGTTCGTTTGAATTTGATGCAGTATCTGGTGAAGTAAGTCACCATGTGCGCGTCGATGCACGTACAGGCTTAACTCGGACATCTTTTCCATATCAAGAAGGACAGCAAGTGAAGCTGAAGGGAATTTCGGCGATTTTCAAAGGGAATTATCAGTTAAAACCGCGTGGACTGGATGATTTTTCAGCTCAGGCAGGCGCAGCTTTGCAGGAAGTAGAGCTTTCAATGGATCAAACGACCCTCAACATTGGGGATACGGCAGCGACACATCTCGAGGGTACGCTGGCAGATGGCAACGAAGCTGATTTAAGCCGCGCTTCTGTTCAGTATATCAGCAGTCATGAATCCGTTTCGCTGGATACGTATGGAGAACTTAAGGCTCTAAAAGAGGGGAGCGCGGAGATTACAGCCAGCGTCACCTTGGACGGTAAAACGGTCGTATCCAATCCTATAACCGTTAGAGTCGAAAAGACTGCTGTAGGTGAAGTGCCGGATAAACCTGTGCTGTCGCATGATAACGGGCAGGACACCGGGCTGAAGGATGGCAACTACAACATCACCATGAATCTGTGGTGGGGTACGAATGGTGATGAACTCAAGTTGTATGAAAACGACAAGCTGATTGGCACCCAATCGTTGCAAGCCGCTTCCCCTGGAGCACAGCATGCAGTCATTCCTGTTACAGGCAAGACCAATGGTACCTACATGTATACTGCAGAACTGATTAACGCTTCTGGTAAAACGACCAGCGATCCGTTAACTGTCGAAGTGACCGATGCTTCCCCTGGCATTCCAGTGCTGTCTCATGACAATTGGGACGGTGACGGCACCTACACCCTTACAATGAACATGTGGTGGGGCACGAATGCGACCAAATACAACTTATATGAAAATGGAGAACTGATCGATGCCCAGGATCTGCCAAGCCAAAGCCCGCAGGCCCAAAGTGCAGTCACCAACATCCAAAATCAAAAGCCGGGTACATATGAGTATCGGGCCGAGTTAGTCAATGCTTCAGGAGAAGTTTCTAGTCAAACGATACGTGTAGAAGTAAAGGGGCATTAAGTAGAAATGATGGGCCGTTAAAAAGTAAGAGCATCTATTGACCTCGTGAGAGTCTATAGATGCTTTTTTATTTTTTTACGGAGCGGGAATTATCATTCTAGGATTGGGTTGGCGAAGCGGAAAGTCCCTCTATATCTGAGGAGCCATAGAAGAACATGGCAACTAGAATCACAATAATGACAACCTCTGCAAAATATTCTCCATCAAACTCACTCACCGCATAAGTCTCCTTTCGCCACTTGTTAATTATTTATTTTCTGTGAAAAGGCTTGTATCACCTGGTCCAGTGTCATATTCCCGTTATCATTTAAAAATTTCACCATATTATCGACATTGGATGGAGTGGATGCTAGTGTTTTGTATTTTCCTGTGAGTCCTAAAAACAATGTTGCTTGTCTGTATAAAGTCACGGAATCGACGTTTAGTTTTCCTGTTAGTAGGAGGGCTGCCACGAGGACCTCCACATTTTTTCCTTGAAGTGCAGAAAAGATAGCCGAATTACTGTTTAATCCATTTTTCTTTTGACCGTTGAGGGGGGATTTGGATTTACGATTCCCGTTCCCATTACCATTCTTTCCTAAGGAAGCCATTGAATCTTCCTCCCGCCATATACTGTTCCTGCCTGGTTTTCACAAAATTCGAGACAAGGACAGCGGCACTCCATGTGCTCATCAATATACGTTATGATCATATGATATGCGAATAAGAGAGCATTGGTTACTATAAGAATCATCCTGGCTGAAGGCAGTTGGCTACTGTTATCCAGTAATTTATTTCGCATGTTGGTCCGATTTAGAGTAAACTACAATAAAGCAAGCCAAATGAGCATTTGCATAAATCCCAGGAGCGTTTTCAATCAGCAATGTTTAGACTGAAACGGTTTAGTTCGTTTATTGTATTTTTGAGCGTTGAATTGGAATTAAGCAAAATGCTGAAATAGGAGTTGTAGATAAAATATGTCGAATGAAGAAGTATTGTTAACTAAAGAGGGATTGGCCAAGCTGGAGGATGAGCTTAAGGAACTGAAGACCGTAAAACGCAAGGAGCTAGCCGAACGCCTTAAGTTGGCTATCAGCTACGGCGATTTGAAAGAAAATAGTGAGTATCACTCAGCCAAGGACGACCAAGCGTTTATGGAAACCCGCATTCTCATACTGGAGAAGATGCTGACCAAAGCCCGGGTCGTGGATGAGAGTAATTTAGACCTTAGAACCGTTAGTATCGGATCGACTGTCATTCTGAATGACATCGAATTTTCAGAGAAGATGGAATACAAAATTGTAAGTCCTGCTGAGGCGGATGTTCTTGATAACAAAATTTCCTATGAGAGTCCTTTAGGCAAGGCACTTTTGGGAAAAGAAGTGGGCAGTATCATTCATGTGGATGCACCCATGGCTGTAATTAAATATGAGCTGCTTGAAATTAAGCTCACATAGTTCATTCCCGATTCCCTTATATGAGGGGGCCGGGATTTTTTATTTCTCGCTGCCTACAATACCGTCCATGTGGAGCACAGTTGCACTCCACATACTGGACAGGATTTTCTTTACTCCGCTAGCTCACTAAGTTAGTCCGTCATTAGGAAGCCTGCTTGCTCCAATGCAGCGCAGGCATCATTAATTTTATCTTCGTCCGAGGCATTCAAGGTGTGCAGGTGGATGCCTCCCGTCAGCTGGGACAAATAAGTAGCCTGGGTGGAGCTGATTTTACGGATAAAATCGTCCACTTCCTTGCGAGTGCCAACCCGTATCGGAGCAGTCAGATCCCCGTATACTGGATGCTCAACAATAACATCCTGCACACTTACACCGTAGTCCACAATCAGCTTTAGTTCCTCTTCTGTCTGTTCAGGTCGATGTTTACACACAATAATACGTGAGGCTAAGGGAGTTGCCTGACTCGCAGGCTCCATATAAATGTATCCTTGACTTGTTGCAAGGATAGGCTCTTGGCTTGCTTTTAACAGGGAAATATCCTGTACAATGACTTGTCGGGAGACCGAGGATCTGCGCGCCAGTTCGCTCCCGGTCAGTGGTGATTCGCTCTTGAGCCACAACAGTAGCTGTTCGCGACGATCCGTACCTGACCGTTTTAAAGATTCAGTCAACGGGATAAGCTCCTTTCTTTTCGATGCGTCAGGTCTGTCAAAATATCTACCAATACATTCAATTCCTCGATGGTGGTCGTTCTTCCGAAAGAAACACGGATAAATTGTAACGCTTCACGGCCGGATGCTCCAAGCGCCTGTAAGGCAGGCGAAGGATCGTGGTGTCCGGCAGCACATGCGCTTCCAGTTGATATACAGACACCTCTGCGATTACATTCCAGCATAACATATTGTCCCTCGTAACCGTGAAAAAAACATCCTACGATATGATGAAGCACTGCTTTATTCTCGCTTTCCTGTACGGCCCAACGTAACGGAATGGATCTTTCCTGGATTTTCGTAATAAAGTGTCTTCTCAGGGTAGTATATCGCTCCTGATGCGACTCCATCTGTTCGGTCATCATTTCTGCCGCCGCGACAAAGGCTGCAATCCCGGGAACATTAACCGTTCCAGGACGAAATCCGTTTTCATGTAGTGTATCAGGGTACACGGGACGCCACGGGGTTCCGGGTTTGAGATATGCAGCACCGACACCTTTGGGGCCATACACTTTATGGCTTGATACAGAGAGTGCATCTACTCCCATGGATTCTACATCTACGCGAATATTCCCAAATGTCTGTACCGCATCACTGTGCAGCAAAATACCCCGTTCGCGTAGCAGGGGAGATAAGGCAGCAAGGTCCTGAACCAGTCCCGTTTCCGAATTAGCGTGTTGTACGGAGACAAGTCCGGTGTCTTCTCTCAGGTGAGGTAAAAGAGTTTCGCGAGTCATCCGTCCTTCCCGATCCGGTTGCACAATGGTCAGTTCATAGCCCTGACGTTCCAGCAAAGTAGCGAGGTTGTACATCGAGTGGTGTTCCAAAGCGCTCATGATCCAATGCTTTTTATGCTGCGGCAACCCGTTCAGGATCGATTGCACAACCAACATATTGGATTCTGTTCCCCCTGTTGTAAAATAGATGCCTTCCTTTTGCCCGCCAATCATATTTGCTATTCGTTGCCTGCTGTAATCTAGCGTATAGGCTGCTTGACCGCCCGCATCATGGAGACTGCTGGCATTTCCGAACATTTCCTTATTTAATACGTTATACATATTTAGAGCTTCGCCACACATAGGTGTGGAAGCGGCATAGTCCAGATAAATCACACCAAATCCTCCCTACTTAAAAATAATTCCATTCAAAAACTCTTGAGATTATTGTAGGCATGTGTAAATATAAGTGTCAAGACACTTGTAAACATGTATGTACACAGAGCGGTTATCTGTTCGTGAGAGCGGGAACGATCAGCCGCATCGATATGGAGGGATTCTAATGTCTATGCTTGACGTTTTACAAGGAAATCGAGGGCTTATGCCAGAGCATTATAAGACACTGACGGTTGCTGACATGGAGCAGCGAGTGGCCGAGCTGAAACAAAAATGGGGACCCAAGCTGCTCATACCGGGCCATCACTATCAGAAGGACGAGGTTATTCAGTTTGCTGATATAACAGGAGATTCTCTACAGCTTGCTCAATTGGCTGCACAAAATCAGGAAGCGGAGTTTATTGTATTTTGTGGGGTACATTTTATGGCGGAGACAGCGGATATGCTGACTACTGATCGACAGACTGTTGTCCTGCCGGATATGCGTGCAGGCTGCTCGATGGCAGATATGGCGAATATGGAGCAGACAGAACGAGCATGGAAGCATTTACAGGAGTTGGTAGGAGATACGATCATTCCGTTAACGTATGTAAATTCCACAGCAGAGATCAAAGCCTTTGTAGGACGGCATGGCGGGGCTACCGTGACTTCTTCGAATGCTAAGCAAGTGCTGGAGTGGGCGCTGAAGCAAAAGGAACGTATTTTGTTTTTGCCGGATCAGCATTTAGGTCGCAATACAGCTTACGATCTTGGAATTCCGTTAAATGAAATGGCCGTGTGGAATCCAATGACCGATCAGCTGGAGACTGAACAGGACCCGGCAACTGTAAAAATTATTTTATGGAAAGGACATTGCTCTGTTCATGAAAAGTTTACAGTAGATCACATTCGCAATGTCCGCGAGCGTGATAAGAACATCCGGGTCATCGTTCACCCCGAATGCTCTTATGAGGTCGTACAGCTCGCAGATTGCGCGGGCTCCACAAAATTCATCATCGATACCATTCGCGCGGCAGAGCCGGGAACCCAGTGGGCTGTTGGCACAGAAATGAATCTCGTGCAACGAATCAAACAGCAGTACCCTGAACAGCAGATTGAATCGCTCAATCCCGATATGTGTCCCTGTCTGACCATGAACCGGATCGATCTTCCCCATTTGCTGTGGGCAATGGAGCAGTTTGATCGGGGTGAGCCTGTGGGTGTGATTCGTGTGGATGCTCAGATCGGAGAGGATGCTGTACTAGCATTGAATCGTATGCTTGCTATCCGTTAACCTTTTGCTGTTCCAGCGAGAATGCTGCTTGAAATCTTTGGCCTTATTTTAAAGAAGCAGGGAGCTTGACGCCAAGCAGACGGTTTCCGCTTTGAATAAATATCATTCCACCGGATTTGAGCGTTGGACCGAAGGAGCGTGAGCCTGTGTTGACAGCAAACACGGGCTTTAAGCTCATCAAATCATAGCCATGAAATACGCCATCTGATTGCCCGACATAGACTCCTTTACCGAATACGTCAGCTTGAACGGTCGGATTATCGCCGTCGTAATGAATGAATTGACCTGAGGACAGCTTCATAGCAGTCAGTCTGGATGTACTAAAATCTTGGTAGAACATGCGACCTTCATGAATAGACAATAAAGGAACAAGTTGATCATAGCCATTTTGCGCCCACTTGCGAGCAGGTTTGCTGTCTGGCTTGTAGTTCCAAAAATCATAGGAAGCTAGTGTCTCTCCCTGAAAGACATAAAGATCTTTGCCGTACAAAAAAGCAGAACCATATACACCTCCAGATCGGTAGACACCGTCTTTATTTTCAGGCTCGGTCCAGCGGTACTGACGATCTCCTTTGGATTTACCTGTCTTGAGGTCGTACTGTGCGATCGTAACTTTATGGTTTACCGGGTCATCATCAATCATAAACGTGTTGGCTACAGAGTATACGATTCCGTCTTTAACCGCCAGTGGAAAGGAAGTTCTAAAGCTGTCCCAAAGCTTTTTGCCGGTTTTAGCGTCATAGGCATTAATCTGTTCAAAGGTCAGGCTGCCTTGTACATTATAGTTGCGGATAAGCACACCGTCAGTTTCCATTATTTCGCCCAAACCACTGTATGAGTTCTTATCCTCACTGATTTTCCACTTCACCTTGCCACTGACAGCATTAATGGCAGCCGTTTGCACCGATTGCATAATATATATAGTCGGACCAATGCGCTGAATACGATATGCTTCAGTAAATCCCAGCGGAGTGGACCACACTTTCTTGCCAGCTTCTGTAACGGCATAGATAGAACCGCTTCGTGTCATTCCGTAGATGATACCTTTGTTGTACGTTAAAACAGGGGTAAGCTGATCACCATATTGCCACAATTTCCGACCCGAACTGGCCTCAAGGGCAACCAGTCTATGGTTTGAGTCAACCGCGAATACCTTACCGTTTTCCGCTATTGTTACCGCCTGATCTGGATATCGGATTCTATCGATTGGGATAACGGGAAAAGACCAGGAAGGTTTGATCACAGGTGCTTGGATTGAGGTGCTATAAGCGCCGTTACTCATGGAGACCGCAGACGGCTCTGCACTTGCCTTTTCAGCGAATCCACCGCTGATCAAGGGCAGCCCAATGCTGGCTACCGCCAATCCAGTAAACAAAGTGCTATGTATCGTTTTTCTCATACGCGCTGGCTCCTTTAATGGTTAATAGGGAGTAAGGATTTCAGAGAGTCACCTTTGATTAGACTGTAAAAAAAACCAAAAGTTTCAATTTGTATTTGCATTTTGGTTGTTTTGAGCATAAATACTTAAATTCAGTTGCTTGTGTCGAACCTGTATCTCTAATTAAAGATTAGTCGCTTGTCCGGTTTTCGTGCTATAATTGTGGTAACAAACCGAAGGAGGTGAATCCCTTGTTTGAGCTTCAGGACCTACTCCCTTATTTATTTACAATCGGCTTACTGTGCACAGTGACTTATACGTATCTCGCTCATTTGCACGGCAATGTACCCGAATGCTGGGTCGAAGGCGGGCCCGTAAGATCTCATGCTTCTCCACAGATGCCGATGTCTGCCCGTGGACAGGACATGCCTGTCCGGCTGGCCCGACATATCCGGCGTAAGGAAGCGCCGGATGAAGATGCATCCGATTGTTCTCCCTCGTTGAACGATGGCACAGCCAATCAACGAGGAGGAACATATGAAACGATTCAAGGGATTCACCTTTTGGGGTAAAAAAGAACGGATATTTGGATTAATGGTAGCGTTGGCGGTGGTCATGCTGCTGTCTGGTTGTGGTGCGAATGCTGCGGAGATAAATGCACAGACACCGGGATTTTTTAATCATTACGTGGTGTTCCCGCTTTCTTGGCTTATTCAGCAATTGGCGCAATGGTTTGGTGGAAGCTTTGGGCTGGCGATTATGACTTTGACATTTATTGTCCGGCTGGCCTTACTTCCTCTTATGATGCGTCAAACGCGTGCCCAGCAGGGGATGAAGCGTAAGATGAGCGCCATGCAGCCCGACTTGGACCGAATTAAGAAGAAGTATGAAAACAAGAAAGATGCCACCAGCCAGCAGAGTATGCAGCAGGAAATGATGTCGCTTTACAAAGAGCATCAATTCAATCCGCTTAATATCGGTTGTCTGCCTATTCTCATTCAGCTCCCGATCTTGAGCGGTATGTACACTGCAATCCGCTTAACCCCGGAGCTGGCGTCTCACTCCTTCCTATGGTTCCGGCTCGGACAGCCGGACTGGATTTTGGCAATCGTCGTCGCAGTTGTATACTTGGCACAGGCCAAGCTTTCTCAGCTTCAGATGACGCTTGACCAGCGCAAGCAATTTGCGATCATGGGCTATCTTTCACCGATTATGATGGCGATCTTTTCCTTTAATGCCCCTTCTGCCATGCCATTATATTGGACAGTAAGCGGCACCTTTTTGCTGCTTCAGTCGCTGTGGTTCCGCAGACGCTATCCAATAGAGGAAGCAGAGAGTAAGGTTAAAATTGGAGAAGTCACACCAACCTAATTAGAAGATCATGTTTGTTTAACTTGGGAATTGCGCTTGTAGTTGTCACGTGTAATCTTAGGATGTCATTCGAGCCGTTTATAAGGCTTGAATGGCGTCCTTTTTTGCTGCTGCTTTTTTCGCTACATTCCGCTTGCGATTTTGTAGTCAATATGAAATCCTTATATTATAAAGTGACGCACCTAATTCTTTTAATGAAATGATAAGAGAAAAGTGGGCAAAGTAAGACCTATATGTAAGCTAATGCTGAACTTTGTTTTATTACGCAATGAATAATATGGAGGAACTATAGAAAATGAAGCAAACATCAACAAAGCTGCCCATTTCCTTGGCTCTGCTCACATGTATAGTATGTGCATTCGGTTTTGGCTTGGTCGCATTATGGGTGAGTGACCATCAAGTTCGGCATTTTGACCAGGAAATTATTTCGGCTATTGGACAACTAGAGTCGCCCGTCATGACCCGTCTAATGAAATTTTTTACCATGATCGGCAGTGGGATTCCAGTTGCGATCATCATTTTAATTGCCATGTTCGTGCTCTATAGAGTATTGGGACATCGCAGAGAACTGCTTTTTTTGGCGGCTGGTGTATTGGGATCGGTAATGCTGAATACGATACTAAAATTGCTTTTTCAGCGTGCGAGACCGGAGATTAACCGTATTATTGAAGAGAATGGATACAGCTTTCCAAGCGGACATTCCATGACAGCTTTCAGCATGTATGCGGCGCTGACATTTTTAGTGTGGAAGCATGTTCCTTCTAGGCTGGGGCGTATCCTTCTTATTGTACTCAGCAGCCTGCTGATTGTAGCAATCGGGACGAGCCGCATTTATTTGGGCGTACATTATCCGAGCGACGTTGTGGGTGGCTATTTTATGAGTGGCTGCTGGATGGCGGCTTGTATTTGGTTTTATCAGCGGTACGAAGAACGACGAATGCTGCCACTTCGCTCCAAATCGACAGCATAACGGGTAGCAGAAATAATAAAGCTTATAAAAAAGCAGACGCTTTAGCGTCTGCTTTTCATTTGGACAGAGGAAGTGTGCTCAGTCATCTTAGTTCTGGCCTGTTCACCAGGCTTGAGCCCCAGCTTATGCTCCCATTTTTCATAAAATATAATAGCCGCCTGCATGAAGATGCCAGGAAGCTTCCGGCTTCGAATGAATTGATGAACGCCGACGGCACAACCTGCACCAATAAGCGCACCTGCCAAAATATCCGAGGGATAATGCACTCCGGTCCACACGCGGGATACTGCGATGAGTACAGCCAAGATAACCCAGAGGATACGAAATTTTTGATGATGAAGCCATAAAATTGTAACCAGAGCAAACGATCCAAGGGCATGGTTACTCGGGAATGAAGCATTAGGATCATGATGAATAAGCTGAATGACTGAATGTCCGACAAAAGGCCGATCTCTGTAAAACAAATGTCCAAGGCCCCAACTAATTACAAAGCCGATACAAACCGTTATGACGGCTTCTAAAGCCATCATCCGATGCGGCATTTTAAAAGTGAACCAGTAAATCAGCAAAGCCACTCCGAATAAATACGGTGCATATTGCGCCAAGAAAAGCATGGTTCCATTCAAAAAGGCGAGGGAATTAGCCAGTTCATTGATC
Source organism: Paenibacillus sp. Lou8.1 (assembly GCF_024213565.1). Classification (NCBI taxonomy): domain Bacteria; kingdom Bacillati; phylum Bacillota; class Bacilli; order Caryophanales; family Paenibacillaceae; genus Paenibacillus; species Paenibacillus sp. Lou8.1. Next base: position 91,363 of record NZ_JANAVN010000019.1, on the reverse strand, counting down.
CAGTGAAATAAAGCATAGTCTACATTAATTAACATGAATAAATTACTCCTTAACATCAAAAAATTGAATAACAAAGTTATATTATAGAGCGACTACACGGATAAAAGCTTAAAATCAAATAAAAAATGAATGTCATTTCCATTACTCATTTGTTTTTTCTATAGAAAATAGGTGGTTTTTTGATGGAAAAGTCGGTGCTGGTTATTGATGATGAAGAGAAGATATCCAGATTGCTTCAGTTGGAGTTATCCCATGAAGGATATGCAGTTGAAATCGCACAGACGGGCAGAGAAGGATTGGAAAAAGCTCTAGCTGGTAAATGGGATATCATCATTCTGGATGTAATGCTGCCGGAGATGAACGGTGTCGAGGTGCTAAAGCAGATTCGAAAAGTGGACAATCATACACCAGTAATTATGGTCACTGCACGTAACAAGACTCCTGATAAGGTTTCAGGTCTGGATGAAGGTGCCAATGATTACATTACGAAGCCTTTTGAGATCGAGGAGTTATTAGCGCGGATGCGGGCCAGTATGAGGCATCAAATGGAGCCAACAGCTACCACTTTACAGGAAGAGGATAAGCCGCCGTCTAGGCTCCAAGTGGACAGCTTGGTGTTGGAACGCAAGACACGGTTAGTGGTGCGGGAGGGCAATCGAATCGAACTGACGCCAAAAGAATATGATCTGCTTCTCTATCTGATGGAGCACAAAAATCAGGTATTGCAGCGGGATCAAATGATTCAGGACGTGTGGGGGTTTGATTTTGTCGGTGATACGAATGTCGTAGATGTGTATATCCGGTATGTTCGCAAAAAAATTGATCATGGATACAAAAAGAAATTGATAAAAACCGTGCGCGGCGTTGGGTACTGCATCCGGGAGGAAGACTAGTGAAGCTTCGGACCAAAATCACCCTGCTCAGTTCTATTTTAGTGATGTCGATACTCCTGTTTGTGGATGTTACAGTTCACCTATTGTTCGTCAAAATCGCTACGCGAAACGAAAGAGAAGTGCTGCAAAATAAATGGACTGAAATCATTGCCGAAACAGGACCCACGATGATTCTAAAGAATGCATGGGGCTCCAAACTAAAAGATGAGCTTTCTGGAGACACCACTCTGAGAGTGTTTGATCAGCAATCCCGACTTCTGTATGAAGTAAGTCGCCAGTCCCGATTTAAGCTGGGCGGTATACGTTTTAACACTTCACAAAGTTCTCAACTGACAGATGTACAGGGTCATAAAATTCTGGTAATCCATCTCCCTGTGCTTTCTCCAGAGGGTAATCAGAAGGGGACCCTGGAGATTGTAGAAAAATGGGATGCACTCGAAACCAATCTCGATATTTTAAATACGATCCTCATCACATCCACTGTAGGGGCTATGTTGCTAAGTTTGGTAGGGAGCACGATTTTGGCGAATGCGATATTGCTGCCGATTTCAAGTAGTATTCAAACGATGCAGGAAATTGAAAGAAGCTTGAAATTCAAAAAAATCCCCGTTGGTGGTCACAATCAAGATGAATTGTCCCAAATGACCGCTACTTTTAACCGAATGATGGAGAGATTAGAAGAAAGCTTTCAGAGTCAGCAGCAGTTTGTTTCAGATGCCTCACATGAGCTGAACACCACACTTATGATTATTGAGGGTTATGCCAACATGCTGCGGCGGTGGGGCACGCGTGACGAGGAGATTCGTAAGGAATCCATTGAATCGATCTATGAAGAAACTCAGCGAATGCGTACGATGACACAGCAGTTGCTGACTCTTGCCTCCTCACAGCAGAAAGATCCTGAGCCGTATGAGCGGATCGAAATGATCGGTTGTTGTCAACAGGTAGTAGCGCATCTCAAACCTGTACATGATCGTCAAATTTCTATTTTAACAGAAGAGAACGAAATTTGGCTGGATGCCAACCTGACAAAAATGAAGCAGTTGCTAGTCATCCTGCTGGATAATGCATTAAAATACAGCTCGGATGAGATCGAAATAGGGTTATCTACAGATGAAAAGGATGTTTATATCCAGGTTAAGGATTATGGGATCGGAATACCTGAGGGCGAGATCAAGCGGGTCTTTGAACGATTTTATCGGGTAGATAGCTCCAGACATCGTAAAACCGGAGGAACCGGGCTGGGGTTGCCAATTGCCAAGGCAATTATAGACGCCCATCAGGGTACGATACGTATGGAGAGCGTAGAAGGAGAAGGAACGGTAGTCATCGTCACGCTGCCCCAAAGACAACAGGAAAGGCTGTCCCTCCAGTAGAATATCTACTCGCGGAACAGCCTTTTTATTGTTACTTGTAAGTTAAGCATTCGGTGGATGGAAATCATCTAAAATTTATGTTAAAGGACACGACGTGCTGTTGTGTAATTGCGACTCCACCATCCTGAATTTAGATCTGTAACCGTTACGCCGCCTTTACCATACGTATGCAGAATTTTGCCGTTCCCCATGTAAATGGCTACATGATGAATTGGCGCATAGAAAAAGACCAAATCGCCTTTTTTCAGCTGACTACGCGGTACAAAAGTGCCAACAGTTGATTGCTGTCTGGAAGAACGCGGAAGCTTGATGCCATTTTGTGCAAATACATATTGAGTGAATGAAGAGCAGTCAAAAGAGCTTGTACTGCCAGCTGGGGCTCCATGTTGATAACGCACGCCCATATACTGGGAGCCTTTAGAAATAATCCGATCAGCTTTACTTGCCGAAGCGGCATGAGTGGTGGCTGGTCCAACGACGAAGCTCCCTGCGCTCAATGCCAAAGTCATAGTAAAGCAAATACCCATCCACAATTTTTTAGAAGTACGTTTCATATATAAATTCCTCCGTTATTCGTATTGTGTTGATGTCCTGAAATGACAATAACACAAATAAAATGTCCGGAATTTACCACTCATGGTTACAAACCTGTTACCCCAACGCTTTGTCCTCATTTATTAGAAAACGATGAGAATTTCCTCCTTAATTTTGGCTTGACAAAATGTATAGATTCCACTTATAGATAGGCTCTTATGACAAAAAGCGAGTTGCAGACGATTGGCACAAGCAATCACGCAAAATATACATACCTATATACTACAATTTATAACCTGTACGGGAGTATGTTCTAATTCCCGTTGACATTGTAAGGATCACACCGTATTTCCGGTCAGGAAGGGGAATTCGTATGGCTTCAAAGCAGAATAAAGCACTCAAAAAACCACGTCTAACCATTGTTCAGGTCATTTCCAACTATCCCGATGCACAGCCGGTACCCTCCAACAAGGGCGGAACGGAAAAGGTCGTTTATGAATTAACGGAGGAATTGGTGAGACGAGGACATCATGTATCTCTTTTTGCCGCCCGTGGGAGCAAGAGCAGTGCGCGGTTGATTCCCTATCCCAAGGGGTTGAAACATAGTCAGATCCCCCAATATGTACTCCGGCATATGCCTTCCGACACACATATCATTCATGATCATACCTTTCGTTCTGCTGTAGGGCGTAGGAAGCTGCCTTGTCCATCGGTATGCACCGTTCATCTTCCAGTGAAGAGACACGGTAAAAACCCAGTATATGTCAGTAAACGAGCGCGCCAGCTGATGGGCGGGGGTAAAGGTTTTTATATCTATAACGGTATCAACACACATGAATACGAGTTCAGCAGTGAGAAGCGTGGCTATTTGCTGTTCATGGGCAGAATCATACGAGATAAAGGTGTATTGGAGGCCATTCAGGTTGCAGAACGAACAGGAAAAAGACTGCTTATTGCAGGTCCTATCAAAGCACCAGAATTTTTCCGTAAAGAGATTCAGAAACGAATTCAGCGCAATCCGAATATACGCTATGTAGGCGCAGTTGGAGGCGATCAGAAACAGAAGTTGCTGAAACATGCAGAGTGTCTGTTGTTTCCGACACTGTGGGAAGAGCCATTCGGACTTGTCATGGTTGAGGCCATGGCTTGTGGAACACCAGTGCTGGCATTAAAAAATGGCTCCGTTCCCGAGGTACTATCGGGCTTTCCGCAGTTGATCTGCAAATCGGTTAGCCAAATGGCACGAAAAGCACAGCAAAAGAACTACCCGTCACCAGCGCAGCTACGTTTGTATGTGACTCAAAGATTTACCAACAAACAAATGACCAGTAACTACTTGAGACTATACCGTGAAATCATCCGTCGGCGAGAACAGAAGAGAGGACAACGGTAGCCTATACGGAGGTGAAGGAGATGCAGGTCAAACGATATATGCTCGGAAAGGGCTCTTGGGCAACTCCTTATTATATAGCTACAGGGGGACAGAAAGGTCCGTGTGTGATGGTAGTGGCGGGAATACATGGTAAAGAAATAGCAAGCATACGAGCTGCTGAGAAATTGGTAAAGCTTTTGAATCAGCAAAAACTGCGATTTAGCCATGGTAAGCTTATAATTGTACCGATTGTAAATCAAGAGGCTTACCGCAAACGGATTAGAGGAATACCTGATCTTAATCGAACCTTTCCGCGCAAAAAAAAGCAGCTGGCAACACAACCACTTTCCGCTGCTCTATTCAAATTAACACAAAAGCATCAACCTGAATGGTATCTCGACTTGCATGAGGCCAACGGATTGTCACAAAAGGATGCCAAGGTGCTTGGTCAAACGCTAATCTCCAATAAGGCCAATCCGGTGGTACCTACGGTTCGTCGGATTATTAAGCGAATGAATCGCTCCATCCAGATGAGCGACCGACATTTCAACATTCGGTTGCATGAGCTTCCAGGTTCCTCCCGCACTGCTGCAGCCCGTATTTTAGGTGCACGCGCGGTTACCGTGGAAACGGGTTGGAGCCTGCCCAAGAAAGTACGCATACACTATCAGTTGGAGATCGTCCAGCATTTTTTAAAAGAAGCCGGAATAGTCAAAGGCAACGAGGTTTATTTATCTGCCAAGGTTAGAACGGTTACCTCAAGAAAATATGGCACCACAAAATAAAATCGCTTCTGGAGCAAGGATTTTTGCACCTTGCTCAGGAGCGATTTTTTATGTGCGACCTTCGTTCAGAATCCGTGGCGTGCTGATATTATATCTATGTGTTGTCAGGCTTCGGATTTATAGAAAGCGTTCACTAAGCTGTTCCCCAGACGTACCTCAATTAGCTCCAGTGATGTATCCAGATCGGCACGGATCGTGTGATACGTATCGACCGGAATGCTAAATACAGAACCGCTTGCCGCAGCAAAACGTTCTCCGTTCAGCATGACCTCTCCCCGGCCGGACACGATCGTCCATACTTTAAGTCCACTGCCGTGAATACGGCCATTCAAGCGGTGATCTGGCAGTACCGTCAGCCGTATGGCCAGTATATCGTTCAGACTCCGATGATCAAATTCGTCCAACACCCGGTAACTGCCCCAAGAGGTTTCGCCATGCTTGGGATGTAGTTGAAGTTTACCTAGCTGGTCCTTGATTGTGTGAGCATGGCTCTTGGAGGCGATGAGAATGCCGTCGGGGCTCGCAGCTGCAATAATATCTTCCACACCAATGACATGAAGTGGATAGGGCAACTCATTGACGATGTACGTCCCATGAGTTTGGCCACTGATCTGTCCACGCCCGATCACTTGGCTATTTAGCTGCTCTGTTAGAGCCTGCCAGTTGCCGATGTCGTGCCATTCGCCATCGTAGGGCAGGACGATGGCATGTTCGGCACGCTCTGCAATCTCCTCGTCGAAACTGCGAACCGGGAGGCCATCATACATTGCGCATAATGCTTTATCGTTCAGCGGCAAATAACTTCGCTCCATACAGGAGAGCATATACCGTAATGTAAAAGCGTAAATACCACAGTTCCACAGCGCACCCTGATGAATAAGCTGCTGTGCCCCGGAATGATCCGGCTTTTCTGTGAAGCGAGCAACTTGCGCATAAGAAGGTTTCCCTTCCCGTATCATTTGCAGACCCGGAACGACATAGCCGTATTGGTCGGAGGGATGAGTGGGCCTTGTCCCAAGCATAGCCAAATCGGCTCCGCTCTCAAGCAATAAGCCGGAGAGCGCTGCTATGCTATGGAAGAAATCCTCCCCTGCAAACATGTCCGCTGGAGCAATGCAGAGAACTTCATCCAGCCCCATGCCTCTGGTGTGAAAATAAGCAGCCGCCAGTGCAGCAGCGGTGAAGGTTCCCCGTTTGGCAGGCTCACCCAGAACGGGCAGACGACCTTCTGTATGGCGAAAGGCTAGATTTACCTGGCTTCGATGAGCCAGAAGCAGGGCAGAGGAATCCAGCCCGGCTAAGGTAAGCTGACGGTACACCCGGCCGAGCATAGATTCCTTTCGCCCGTCAGGGGCGGGCAACAACTGGAGAAACAGCTTCGACCGGATTTCGTTGGATAGTGGCCATAGCCGTTTTCCAGCACCACCGCATAACAATACGATGCGCACGGACGTTTCCTCCTTCAATGCAGATCCATTTGGATTGCATCATTTTGCAGGATTTTAAGAACTATTTTAGCGATGATTCAATCTTTGTTTTTGGAGCAAGCTGGTACACCTTGCGTTGATGAAAAGATAGGGAACGATAGCTCTTGGCCAAGACATCCAATTGTTTTTGCGACAGGGAAGAAGCCCGACTATGAAGCGCTTTATTCAATGACTTACGCAAAATCATCTGAGAAGGCTTATTGCTGTATAAATAGTTGGCATACGTTTCATATTCGGAAAACCCAAACTGTTTTGTCCGGTTTATACTTTGGATAATCGCGTTGTACCAAGGTTTTCCATGTCGGGCCTCGATAACTTGCTTGAGCTGGGTGAGCCGCGCTTTTTCAAAAAGCATATAGTGAGTGACAAAGGATTTTGGTGAGGGTGCTTTAACGCCCATCAGCTTGTGGTAGGTGCGAAAATACTCAGGCTGGCTCCAGCTGCGGTAGTAAAAAATCGTTTTTCCGTCTTTACGGAACGTATGTGGACGAATCAAAATCGTGTCCGCGTCAATGACGAGAAAAAAAGAGGCTTTACTGATTTTGTCGCCATTCATTTTGAGTAATTGTTGATACAGCCAGCCTGAGCGGTCCCAGCGCGTTGTCCCGTAATGAATATGTTTTTTGGTGATGGGCAGCACCGTTTTTTCGTCAATAAATGAACATTTCTTGTTTGCGCACAGACGGCGAATCCCGGTGCTTTGTGGTGAGACGATATAAATAGTTCCAATTCGGTGCTGCACGTGACGGCGCAGACTGTCAATCACCAGCGGTAGTGTGGCAATATCTTTATCAATTGCTGGAATCAGAACATCGATTGTAAGGGAACCCTTCCGTGGCCCATCCGATTGCGCTGACATGTTATTCACTCCCTATATGTGCAAATATACGCTCCCAGCGTCTCTCCATATCGTATGCTTGGACAGGCGCTTTCGACCGGGCAAGGTCAAACGTCCATTTCTATGCAGGACAGGGCTGATGAAGCTTCGAATGGGGAGTTAGCGCATACGATAGATTGATCTTTTTTAACAGGAGCGTTCTACCTGAGAGTAGAGAGGAGAGGGGCAAGTGAATTCTTCACAAGCGCAGGCGTTGCGCAGCAAATGGCATAAAACCCAATTGTTGCTCCAGCATGGCAGCATCAAGCCGTATGTACCTGAAACTCGCAAATATAATAAAGCAAATTTGAAATCAATGCTGGAGAAGTACGGTATGGTCTATGTAAAACCCGAGCGAGGTACCTTTGGTAAAGGTGTAATGAGAGTAGAGCAGGTGGCCGGCCAGCGTTTCGCCTATCAATATGAGGAAACGCGCCAAGAATTCAAACATTTGGATGCACTATATATCAGCCTATCGAAACATACGGGGAAGAAAAGTTATCTCATTCAAAAGGGAATCCATTTACTACGCCATCAAATGCGTTATTTTGATATTCGGGTCATGGTGCAGCGTAATGAAAAAGGGCTATGGGAGTCTACCGGAATTATTGGACGTCTTGGTCATCCCCGTAAAATCGTGACCAACTATCATAGTGGTGGTAAGCCGATGGCCTTGGAGCAGTTACTAAAATCCCATTTATCGCAAAGCAAGCAGGCGGAGCTGGTTAAGAAACTAAATGAACTGGGTCTTACTATCGCCAAACAACTGCAAAAAACATATCCGAAATTCCGGCAAATTGGTGTGGACATTGGACTGGATCATCGCTTTATCCCGTGGATTATTGAGGTGAATACGAAGCCGGACCCATATATTTTTAACCAATTAACAGATAAGTCCATGTACCGTAAAGTGTTAAGCTATTGGCGACTGGCTAATGAAAAAAGGAAGGTCACCGTCCCAAGCAAAGATACAAATAAAGATAAAAATAAAGACAAGAATAAAGGTAAAAATAAAGATAAGAATGTAATTAAAGATTCTAAAAAACAAAAAATATCTTGACCAGTAGATTGCTTCATTGCCAGCAGCTAATACAGAAAAAAGGATGAATTTTTCATAATTCATCCTTTTTATTTAGGATTACATTTTAAACTCGCCAAGTCCCCAATTGTTTGCGTATAAGTACGATTTGTCCACTATGATATGCATCGTGCAGCGTCCACCGCGATAATTCAGCACCGAGAGTGTCGGAGCCGAGAGGCTTATCCAGATCAGCATCATTCAGAGCAGTAATGGCGACAAGCAGTTGGTTTACAAGAGCTTCCGCTTCTTTCAGCGTCTCCTGCCATCCTTCATGGTCTTCAGCATCCCCTGGCGGGCCGAATGTCTCATCATTGCTTATTCCAGTTGAACTTATAGGGCGGTCAGTTAAACGTCTCAAAATACGCTCATTGTAATAATTAATGTGATGAACCGTTTGCCAAATCGTGTTTCCTCCACCTGGTGGTGTCCAAGTGGCCTCCTGTGTATTCACACCGTGAAGTGCTGCGGCAAGAGGAACAATCCATTCTTCCTTATCCCATGAATTTTCTCTTTGCAATACCAGCATATTTACTCGATCTCGGCTCACCTAACCCAACTCCTTTTGTAGGGATGTAACTAGCTAAATATAGGATAAATCGTTACAATTAACAATGTAGCATGACAAATTAAGATTTGCAACCAGTTAAAATGATTTTAGTGGTTACAGACGGTGGAGGAACTCTTTTGAATACACTTTGGACTGATCTTGTAAACAGCGAATGGCACGATTGGAGAGGGAGCGGACGTTCAGAAGATCGTTTGTTGAAGCCCGAATGGCAAAATGAATTTCTTATGCGGTGGCAATTTACCGCTTCGGTCCCAGCCAGTGCGGAAGATATCGAAGAAATGCAAATTCTCCGGCGGGAATTACGTAGCTTCGCTGAGCACCTGACTTCTGGCGGACAAATGACAACTGATCTGGTGGATATGATTAACCGAAAGATGATGGAAGGGGGGCCGGTCACTCGCTTATTAAAGCAACAGGATGAGCATTTCAGCATTGTGCTGGAACCCGTGGCAAATGGTTGGAAAAAAGTGCTGGCAGAGGTTGTAGCCGATTTTGCCCAGGCACTTGTCAATAGCGGCGGCTCCAGAATTCGTATTTGCGATAATACCGATTGCCGATGGGTATTTTACGATGATACCCGAAATCGGTCAAAGCGATTTTGCGACGATAAGATGTGTGGTAATTTGATGAAGGTACGCCGTTTTCGCGAGCGTAAGAAAAAGTAGATGGAGCAAGAGAATTTACATGAGCAGTACATGTTGAGCCCACTCCTATATGAACAATGGAGTGGGTTATTTAAAATTGAACAACCTGTGACCCTGTGCTATGCTTACATAAAAGAGGAGCTAGCCGTACTAACGATGATCTTTACTATGCGTATAAACATCTGATGATACGACGAATAGAAAGGGTGTACAGCCATGAATTCTGTCATTGAACTTAATAATGTAAGCTGGAAGAGAGATAACCATACCATACTGGACCAAATCAATTGGCAGGTAGCTGAGGGGGAGCACTGGGCTGTACTCGGCTTGAATGGATCAGGTAAAACAACGATGCTCAATATGATTAACGGTTACATATGGCCAACCACAGGTAGTGTCGGTGTATTGGGGCATACCTTTGGAGATGTGGATCTGAGGGAGTTGCGCAAATCTATTGGTTGGGTCAGTTCCTCTTTACAGGAAAGAATTAATGGGAGTCAGCGTACGCAGGATGTTGTCATTAGCGGCAAATTTGCCTCCATTGGACTTTATGACCAGACGACGGATACAGAGTATGAACAGGCCGTTCAGCTTATGACGCAACTAGGGTGTGCTCATCTCGTGGATCGGTTGTATCAGGGATGCTCACAGGGAGAAAAGCAAAAAGTACTTATCGCCCGCGCATTAATGGCCTCGCCCAAGCTACTGATTTTGGACGAGGCGTGTAATGGTTTGGACTTTTTCTCCCGGGAAGCATTGCTAGATAGCATTCGCCAGTTATCGGAGTCGCAGGCTTCGCCGAATTTACTGTATGTTACACATCATATCGAAGAAATTCTACCGATGTACACGCATACGATTTTAATCCGCCGGGGCACGGTATTTGCCAAAGGTAAAACGACTGATATTCTGAGTAGTGACACACTTAGTGCTTTTTTTGAAACGCCTGTACAAGTAGAATGGAGACAGGATCGTGCATGGCTCTCTATGGTGTAGAGAGTCTTTTTTTCTCGCTAACCTGCTACCAACATAATCAGAATAGGCAATATCAGGAATGAGGCAAGCGTGCTCCACAGGATGCAGGTGGAAACCAGTTTTGGCGATGCATTAAATTTTTCTGCTAAAATGACAGCATTCACAGCAACCGGCATCGAGGCCAGAATGAAGAGAACGGAGAACAAAAGGCCTGAAATTCCCAGTATCAGCATAGCAAGACAAGCCGCAAGCGGAGAGAGCAAAAGGCGAATTGTTAGTCCGGCGTAGCTGGCTTTTTTAATAGACGACTCCAGTTTGAATATTTTTACATAAGCCATCTGGGTACCAAGGATCGCCAGCACGACTGGAGAATAGGCGGCAGCAATCATCGAGACGCCCGACTGAATGCCAGAGGGAAGATGCCAGTCCAGCAGCCGCAGTCCCATGGCGAGTAGAGCTGCATAGATCGCAGGAAGTGAAAACACCGACTTAACAGCACTTTGAACAGAAAATTCAGAGCGGGCTGCAAAGTAAACGCCAATGGTATTGACCATGATTATCTGGATGACGACATACACGGAGGCTTTATCCAGACCGAGCTGCCCAAAGGCAAGTAAAATAAGAGGCAGGCCATAATTTGCACTATTGGTCAGCGTGGAAATTAAGGTAAGTCCAGCCGTTTCCGGAGTGCTCAGTCTAAAGATTTTCCCCGCTAATTGTGCAATTCCCCACAACAGCAGCAGGTTCAGTATTGAAAAAGCGGCAGTCTGCGCTACATCATGCCAAGAAAGCTGTGCTTTGAGTAGCGTGTCCAGAATCATGGCGGGGCTTAAAAAATATAAATACAAAGTCGAGAGCGGTTTCGTTTCCAGCTTCATGAATTTTCCGAGTAAAAATCCGGCGATCACTGGAATGGACAGCGGAACGATAACGGATAATAGAGTTGAAAGTACGATTTGTATCATGAATTCCACCCATCCTTTCTGTAATGACATTTTCCATTATAAGGCGCTACTTTCGAGCCCGTCCAAGATGAAAACACAATCAAGGTCATAGGTATATACTATGAAGCCTTCGACACTTATTGTGAAAACAATAAAAGGGATGCCCTATTAACCGTTTATCATGGCTGTGGGCATCCCTTTTATTATAATGAACCAATGATACTGCCGATTTATGCAGTAGCGACGGTTTCCGCTTTGGTTCGGCAATCATCAGAGCAATAGTGCTGATGCTGTTCTTCGCAATCCGGACATACGATATGCTGGAGATTGCACACCGGGCAGTTGATATAATGATCGCTTGGCGTTTCACAATGGAAGCACTTGCCGACAATGACGTCTTCATCCGTATGATTGATCGGAATGGAGATTCGTTCGTCAAATACGTAGCATTTACCGTCAAACAAACGTCCTTGTACTTCCGGGTCCTTGCTGTAAGTCACAATGCCGCCATCCAACTGGCCTACATCGTTAAACCCTTCTTTGATCAGAAGACCGGACAACTTTTCGCAACGGATACCTCCGGTGCAGTACGTCAGGATTTTTTTGTCTTTGAACTGAGTCATATTGTCGCGAATCCATTGTGGAAATTCACGGAACGATTCGACTTCAGGGCGAATAGCCCCGCGGAAATGACCGATGTCATATTCATAATCATTACGTCCGTCCAGAACAACTACATCTTCATCTTGAAGCTGTTCATAAAACTCCTTTGGTGACAGCCGCTTACCGCTAATTACATTAGGGTCCAGTTCATCCTCATGACGCAGCGTAACTAGCTCCTGACGATGGCGTACAAATATTTTCTTGAACGCATGACCGTCAGACTCATCTATTTTAATAACAATATCGTGGAATTTCGGATTGGCGCGCAAATCACGCATATATTGCTCCGTTTGCTCTACTGTACCAGACAGTGTTCCGTTGATTCCTTCTGCAGCAATCAAGATTCTTCCCTTGACGCCCAGCTCCTTGCAGTAAGCCAGATGCTCTGCCGTAAAGGTGGCAGGGTCTTCTATGTTGACATATTTGTAAAACAACAAAATTCGATAAGCATGTTCACACACGTAAAATCACCCTCTGATTCAAGTCAAAGTTTTTTAACAAGCAATTTTAAATGTACCACATTCTTTAAGTTAGTCAACTTAAATGTATAAAAAGTGGAAATGGAAAAGATGACGAGCGACAAAAGTAAGGGTTTACATTATAATAGTAACGTAGTAATGAGGGGATATCTGGTAGCAGGATGAGTTTTACTAGGTGAAAGGATGAATGAAATGAAACATCATTTGACAGCGCATACACCACCTATGGGGTGGAATAGCTGGGATTGCTACGGTGCAGCAGTACGGGAAGAGGAAGTACGGGGAAATGCTCAATATATGGCGGAGCATCTGAAGGAATATGGTTGGGAATATGTCGTGGTGGATATTCAGTGGTATGAGTCAGGAGCAGTTTCTTCACAGTATCGCCCGTTCGTCCCATTGGAAATGGATTCATTTTCACGTCTTATTCCAGCGGTGAATCGTTTTCCTTCGGCAGCAGATGGACGAGGCTTCCAAGCTCTTGCGGAATATGTACACAGTCTGGGATTGAAATTTGGTATACACATTATGAGAGGCATCTCCCGTCAGGCGGTGCACCAGGATACCCCGATTTTGGGAACCACAGCCACGGCGAGACAAATTGCGAATCCCAACTCTATTTGTCCCTGGAACACAGATATGTATGGGGTAGATGCATCCAAGGAAGGCGCACAGGAGTACTATAATTCGTTGTTTGACCTGTATGCGGAATGGGGTGTGGATTTTGTCAAAGTAGATGACATTGCTGCATCACGTCTCTATGGTATTCATTTGGCGGAAATTGAATTGATTAGGCGGGCTATCGCCCAATGCGGACGTCCGATGGTGCTGAGTCTATCACCTGGTCCTGCACCGCTGGAGCATGCATCTGATTTAATCGCAAACGCGAATATGTGGCGTATGACTGATGACTTCTGGGATGTATGGCCTTTACTGTATGGTATGTTTGAGCGCTGCGAGAAGTGGGCGGAACATGTAGGTCCGGGTCACTGGCCGGATTGCGACATGCTGCCACTAGGTCATCTGGGTATTCGTTCGGTAGATTCGGTGGATTCCGGCAGCCATGACCGATGGACACGCTTTACGAAGGATGAGCAGCTAACGATGATGACCTTGTGGAGCATTTTCCGGTCTCCATTGATGTTCGGGGGAGAACTGCGGGATAATGATGCATGGACTCTTTCCTTGCTAACGAATGAAGAAGTATTAAATGCTCATCGCAACGGTTTGAATGCGCGGCAGGTGTACAGAAAGGATGAACATATCGTTTGGACTTCACATAACGGGGAAGGTCATGTATACGCAGCTTTGTTTAATGCTGGAGATGAAGCTTCAAAGGTGCGTGTATCCTTAAAAGACCTTGGTATTGAAGGACAGGCAAATGCCAGAGATTTGTGGAACCATGTGGATTTAGGTGTTTTAACACAAGAACTGTCCGCAGATTTACCTCCTCACGGAGCAGCTCTATTTATTTTGAAATAGAGGATTTGCAAAAATCCTGAATAACATAATGTAAGGAAGAACTATGCTGCAATTCCAACCCAATCACCCTATCGTAAAAGTGGAAGGTAAACTTTACGATAGGGTGATTTTTTTGCATGGGTAACTTTAGGATATTTTAACGAACTCGACATTATTCTTGGGAATTTGACATTTGGAACGTGTTAATTTTATAGGGTGCCTATTTCTGCACAAATTTAAATCATTCTAGCGAATAGACTCGAGAAAGGAGTCAAATCATGAAATTAAAAAAAATCCACAAAAATGAACAGGACGAGCCTTGGCCCTCTAGCAAACCAATACTATGTATCGGGGGGGCCAATCTGGATCGTAAAATCATGATTAAAGGTACATTTCAGCTTCATACCTCCAATCCGAGCAGTACAAGGCTGCAATCTTGCGGTGGGGTAGCACGAAATGTAGCCGAAAATTTAGGGAGGTTGAGCCAACGGGTCAGCCTGCTAACTGCGGTTGGGGACGATGCGGAAGGTGAATTTATTATTGAACAGTCCAGCCGTTACATGCACGTGGTTCCTCTGCAAGTCAAAGGTGAACCGTCAACTGGGGTTTATACTGCCTTGCTGAATGAGCGTGGTGAACTGATTGTAGCGACAGCAGAAATGGAGATTTATGATCAGATTCATCCTTCAGTAATTTATGAAAATACTCCTTTAATCGCCTCGTCCCGACTCGTTCTGCTGGACACTAATTTCTCTATGAACGTAATTGCAGCCACCATACATGTCTGCCATAAACATCGGGTTCCGATTGTCGTTTCTTCGGTATCGGCCTCCAAGATGAGAAAGCTTCCCCGGAATTTGCATGGGGTGGAATGGCTGGTATGTAAACCGGTGGAGGCTGAAGCTTATTTGGGGCTAGAACTTACAGATGATCAGCATATGTTGGATGCCACCCGGATTTTTCACAAACTTGGGGTTCAAAATGTCATTTTTATCTGTGGTGCTGATCGAGTTTTGTACGCCTCTCAGGATGGAACTCATGGACAAATTCCTATGCATCCCGTTCAAGAGGTCATTGATGTCACAGGCGCAGATGATGCTTTTATTGCCGGGATGATTTATGGAATCACCCAAGGTTATCCTATGGAGCAAGTGTGCCAATTTGGAATTAGCTGTGTCGACTTGACCCTGCAAACGGATCGGACGGTTTCAGAGACCCTTTCTATGAATAAACTCCATTCTAGGTTTCAGGAGCTGTATGGCACACATTCGCAAAATTTTGTGTTTTTCAAGGGCGTGTATTTTAAAAAGGAAGATACATAAGTAATTAAGAGAACTCTACCCTACAACAGCGCGTACTGGGAGCTACACGTACGTAATGGCCTCAACCAATTAATTGGTAAAAGGAGCATGTTGTCTGATGGACAGCGTGAAATACGTAATTGTTTTTCTGCCACAGTGCCTCCTTTATTTGCTTTTAAAGGGAGGTTCATTGGTAGTGTCCGCTTTGTTCTTGGTTTTCGCAGGTGTATCCGTTCTAAAGTCTGGCCACTCATTATGCAATAGGATAACCAACGGAATTTAATTATCTTGAAAATTAAATATCGTTCATGTCCCTGGCTGATCTCAGATAGACGATTATCTCCTTGACTAGAAATTACATTTCGTGTAAAGTGGTGAAAATTGTAATATATAGGAATAGTGTAGACCAAGGATCAAAGGTTCAATACCCGCTGTACAGAGAAGAAACTCATGGGCTGAAAGGTTTCTCGCCGCGAATGAACGTTTCCCTGCCTTGCGAGCTGTAGCGGTTTGTAAGATAAACCGTTACCGGCTAGCGCCGTTATCTGATGAAGGACCGTTCCGTGTATGGCTACGGTCAAATTAAGGGTGGTACCACGACACATTCGTCCCTGACGGATGTGTCTTTTTGCGTACATTTTATCGTCCATACAAGGAGGTAGCTACACATGCGCCAAAGCCAATTATTACTGACAACCTTGCGTGAAGCACCCGCAGAGGCCGAAGTGATCAGTCATCAGCTTATGCTGCGGGGAGGATTTATCCGCCAACTGGCGGCTGGAATGTACACCTACATGCCATTGGGCAGACGGGTGCTCAGAAAAGTAGAGCAAATCATACGAGATGAAATGGATCGCGCCGGAGCTGGGGAGTTGCTGATGCCTGTATTGCAGCCAATGGAGCTATGGCAAGAATCAGGGAGATACGATGTTTACGGTCCTGAGCTGATGCGTCTGCAAGATCGACATGATCGAGAGTTTGCATTGGGGCCTACACATGAAGAGGTCATTACGTCTTTAATACGAAATGAAGTGAATTCTTATCGCAAATTGCCTGTAACCCTGTATCAAATTCAAACCAAATTTCGGGATGAACGACGTCCTCGATTTGGCCTGCTTCGCAGCAGAGAATTCTTGATGAAGGATGCCTATTCGTTTGATGCACATTGGGAAGGACTAGATCATACCTATTGGACTATGTTCCAGGCATATCAGCGCATTTTCACCCGCTGCGGTTTGTATTTTCGTGCAGTAGAAGCAGATGCGGGTGCCATTGGTGGCGAAGGTGAAACCCATGAATTTATGGCTCTAGCTGATATTGGAGAGGACACCATTGTAGCATGCACCTGCTGTGAATATGCAGCTAATCTTGAAAAAGCCGTGGCGCGGTCGACGGAGAAAATAGAAATAGCTCCAGTCTCAGATGAAAATGAACATGTCAGCCATCCTTCTTTTGATACAGCTAAAATGGAAAAATTCCATACTCCAGGCCTACGTACAATAGATCAACTGGTTGAATCGCTTCACATAGAACCTGAAGAAATCATCAAAACACTGATTTATATGGCTGACGATCAACCTGTTGCTGTAGTTGTCAGGGGTGATCATGAGGTTAACGAAGTGAAAGTTAAACATATTTTAGGTAGTGAAAAATTCGAAATAGCAAGTGCAGACACCGTGTCAAAGGCGACTGGAACCCCCTCGGGGTTCATAGGCCCATGCGGATTGACGATCCCTGTGTGGGTAGATTACGCCGTTGTCCAAATGTCCAGCGGTATCGCAGGCGCGAATGAGCTGGATTATCATTATCGACATGTGAATCCAAGGCACGATATAGATCTTCGGCATGTGGCTGACTTGCGGAATGTAATAGAAGGGGATAGATGTCCTCGATGTGACGAAGGGGAATTAAAACTTTATCGTGGGATTGAGATCGGACACGTATTTAAACTGGGCACCAAATATAGTGAGAAGCTGGGTGCGACTTTTCTGGATACATCTGGAACGGAGCAAACGATGATTATGGGCTGCTATGGCATTGGCGTTTCCCGAATCCTTTCTGCCATTGTAGAGCAAAATCATGATCAGAACGGAATGATATGGCCTCATGCGCTGGCCCCGTTTCAAGTTCATATCATTCCGATTTCTGTGAAAGACAGGCTTCAGATGCAATTAGCCGAGAAATTATACAACCAACTGCAGGATCACGGTGTGGAGGTGCTGCTGGACGATCGGGAGGAACGGCCCGGGGTTAAATTCAAAGACTCTGATTTAGTAGGTATTCCCGTGCGCATCGTCGTTGGTAAAGATGCCGAACACGGGAAAGTAGAGTTAGTGGAACGAAAAAGCTGCAACAAAGAGACGATTCATATCGAAGATGTAGAGAGACGAATATTGGAACTACGCTAAGCATCTGTATCCCGTAGAATATGACCTTCTCCAAGTGTAATCTCATGAAAGTCCGCCATCTGACGTGCCTGAAACCGGATTGGCTTGTCCCGACCTACCATAATGATATTTTGAATATCGGCAGCGCCATCCGAGGGGAGCGAGAAAGTTGTGACATAGGCGAATTCTTCACGCAACGTTGTGTGAATGGCATTAATCAGATGGTCGTGTTCACTTTTGCCCATTAAATTCATGATCAGGGAGCCTTCGGAATCCAGCTTTTCTTTGGCCATCTTGAAAAATTCCCAGGATACTAAATGCAAGGGTGTACCCTGCTCTGTGAAGGCGTCCAGAATAATATAGTCATAAGCATCAGGCGCTTCCTTCTCCAGAGTGCGTCGTCCATCGCCAACAGTTACATTATCCTGATCGTATCCAAAGAATGTTCGGCTGAACTCTACGACTTGTGCATCCAGCTCGGCAATCTTAAAGCGTTTATCTGTAAAATGACCCGCTATTGTACCTATACCGTGCCCAATAATAAATACATCTTCAAATGACGGATCGTTCAGTTCCATGAGATGGATGATTGCTCTAGGATATTCGAACAAAATGCGTTGCGGATGATTCAAGTCCACCGCGCCTTGGATGGCTGTATTTGAAAACTGCATCACCCGAAATAATCCCTTTTCACCGTACAGCTCAGTGGTTTCGTATACTGTGATTTCATGATTATGGCTCAACTTTTTGTACAAGACTTCCAATTAAATGATCTCCTTCAAGTCAGACTTCCTCCTCATCTTAGACATGGATAGGGGGATTGTCCATAGATGAGGAGAATTGAAAGTTCATATTTCCAAGCATCCCTAATTAGGTAGAATTGTTTATTTTTCCATAACGGAGTTGTTTGAACTTGTTCGTATGTCCTTTAGGAGATATAATATACAAGGATATAATGAAGTTCGTTGTGTATATTCATACAGGAAGAGAGCGGGATATTATGGGACGTAAGTGGAATAACATTAAAGAAAAGAAGGCATCCAAGGATGCTAATACGAGTCGTATATATGCTAAATTTGGCGTGGAAATTTATGTGGCAGCCAAACAGGGCGAACCTGATCCTGAATCCAATCGGGTATTAAGAGTCGTTTTAGAACGTGCAAAAACGTACAATGTACCCAAAGCAATCATTGACCGTGCTATTGAAAAAGCAAAAGGTGCTGGCGATGAAAACTACGTAGAGCTTCGTTATGAAGGTTTCGGACCGAACGGTTCCATGGTCATTGTAGATGCACTGACCAATAACGTTAATCGTACAGCATCGGATGTGCGTTCTGCTTTTACTAAAAATGGCGGTAGCCTGGGCGTGAGCGGATCTGTAGCCTACATGTTTGATTCAACAGCAGTTATTGGTCTGGTGGGTAAAACCGCAGATGAAGTGCTGGAGCTGCTGATGGAGGCAGATGTAGAGGTGCGTGACATCATTGAAGAAGATGAAGCCGTCATCGTATATGCAGAGCCTGATCAATTCCATGCTGTGCAGGAAGCTTTCAAACAAGCAGGAGTGACTGAGTTTACCGTTGCGGAGCTCACCATGCTTGCCCAAAATGATATTTCACTTCCAGAAGATGCACAAGTTCAATTCGATAAATTGATTGATGCATTAGAAGATTTGGAGGATGTTCAGCAGGTTTACCACAATGTAGACTCTGACGAATAGTCGGATTGCATCATTTACATCTGAGCGTTTTGATAGAATAGATATCCCTAAACCATCGTATTTCGGTACGATGGTTTTTTTGTGAATCAACATCTACATAAGATCGCTTTAACTTTTTTGACTGATCGGTCTGTAAAAATTATAATCATAGGCAGGAAGGTGAAAATGAGGTTTGGAAAGAGCTAAAGAATTCGATACTGAAAGTTAAGGATGCAATAGCGATAATTTTTAATGAATCTGTCAGGATTTTGACGGATAAGAGGCTGTCCAAGGAATGCTTTATTATGAACAGTGCTATTGAACAGGTACCGCATCATCATGAAATCAAAGCTTTTATTTCTGAGAACACTGAAAAGCTTGAGCTAGCTTATTACAACGCCCTAGTCCGCGCCCAAAAAGAGGGGGAGATTTATTTTACGGAATCTGTGCTATTGTCAATCGCCAGATTTCTAAATCATGCCCGACTATCGTTGACATTTACTGCTAAGACAGGCGAAAGCACTGAGGTGCTTAGAGATATCGTGCGTACGACACTATCAATTTTGGATTGATCTTTATGAACGCTTAAGGCGTCTCAAACAGATCCTGATGGCCTGGTTGCGGCGCCCTTGTCAGTTGGAGACAGACACTTACATAATGCTTGATGTTACCTTCCAGTTATTGAAATCATAGGTCCGTCTCTCTCTATCATGAACCAAATCGAGTTTATTTCCATTATAATCCTGATGCATCCACGGATCATCCAGCAGAGGCCAATTAGCATAATTGACTTCTGCACCCTGAATTTTACGTGAGGTGGCATATACGATTTCCATCTCTTTACCTGTTAATCCTTTGTAATAGACCCGGGGATTGGTATCGTTAACACCGCTGAAATCCACTACGGTTTTCGTCAGTACAGCCTCAGCAAAGCAGTCAAGCTCTCTAATACAAGTACCTCCTGCATAGTCCATAAGAGGTGCTGTTTCAACGATGACTGCATTTTTTGCCCCGTCACTCCGCAACGATCTCTGATAACCTCCATATTTCCACGATTCCGTGTCATAAGGCCAAACGTAAGGTTGTGCCGTCCTGACAGCCATCAGCATTTTACCTGTGTGAAAGAATACCCAGCCGTTCCTGTTGAATGGGTCCTGTTCGATCGTTGCTTTAATTCCGTTGTATGAAACTGGGCCGTCGATCCATGTATTTGAATTTGTGATATTGTATACTGCAATGAGTGCACCATCGTCCTGAAGTACTTCCTCCATATTCGTTCCGCCAATCCAATATTCCGAGTTGGACGGATTCAAGTTAATCGGCTCACTGAAGTGTTGCTTCATGAAGAACGTATTTGGTTCGTCACTGTATGTATCCCCCACCCATTTGATGCCCCAACGATGAAGCTGATTTTGTGCGAGCCGATTGTCCTTTTGACTGAATACGGCATAATTCGGGGTGATGTAGCTTGTCTTATACGGTTTGTTACTGTTTCTAGACATCCGTTCCTTATGTGTGTAAGTTGTAGAACGGGCTGTTGCTATACGCTTGAAAATGTCTGGTAACTCGTAGTCCGCAACCGCAAATGGAATCGTGGTAAATTTCAGATTGGTTTCATTGCCGAGATATATCGGCTTACGACTGTCTCCAAACAACATCCACAGCAGTACTACACTCTCATCAAGTGTATATCCCGGCTCTTGCTGCGCATTATATGTTCTGGCCTGACTGGTCACCCAGTACCCATGCAGCCACTCTCCTACAATACTGGAAAAATACCACTCCAACGTCAGTTTGGCCATATTCCGCAATGTCGCATCTTTCAAGTGTTCGGTAATGAACAATAGCGGTCCCACATGATGGATAAAATATGTCGGAGAGTCGTATTCAAAGTACCCCTGTTTTGTAATTGTGGGAAGTTCGGACAGCAGATAGCTTCTGGCGATGGTAGCATAATTCACCGGGTATTCTGGCCATTCTTCCGCTCCGACAGCCCCAACCGCTGCGTACATGAGCCGTTGATTTTCTGTATTTCCCGACAGAGCCGTCCCATCGGCATTCAAAATATTAAAACTGAGCATTTTTGCTTTTACTTTATTCTTTAACTCAGATGTGTAATACTCTTTAAACTTCATATAAGCTTCCATTACGTTAATTCCCCAGAACATGTCTTTGTTCCGATCCAAATGAATGTTGACGTAGGCAAGTCCAGTGCTGATATCTCCTTTTGAAAATTGGGCCATAGCCGCATAACCACCGACCTTTCGCCCCTGATCGTACTCATTGTAAGGATAGCCCAATGCTGCTACATCATCGATTACAATCTGTTTGCGCTCCTGTAGTGAGCTTGTTAAAATCTCATTTTTAATCATAATTACAGCCACATCCCTAATCATAGAATAATAACGCGTAAATAGTATGAATAATTGTTAGAAGAGATTTTTTTTGTAATTATAAGGCATTTGTCTATTAATTTCAGTAATTTACTATATTATATTATGAAAATATTGCATTAGATGGCGAAGCGTATCCATCCACATGTAGTGTTGATGGATGTTCAAATGCCAGAAGGGGAGGGATTGAGTCTGCCCCAGTTATAATGCTACAAAAGATATAGGCTACTGGCTAAAGTGGGATGCCTATATCTTTGCATACAAATCCAATCCTTAAGGCCGGAACTATCCGCTAAAAAATTACCTAAAGCAGTAAGAAATGCGCATGAGATTATGTTTTTTTAATGAGAGCACGGACAAGACACACGTTCAGCGGATTCTTCAGAGCCCATCCTTTGGGTAAAAAGAATACCCGGGATACTTAACGACAGGCCATTTTACCTTTCGTAAATTAGAGATTACATCAACACCTACATGTAAATTACTCTGAATCAGTTCTGTGGGGGTAAGAGCCATCCATTGATTTAGTGAAATATCCGCAAAACGGTCACTCTTAAATATTTCAAGAAACCATAATGAGCTAGAGCCAGTATTTTGAATGTAATGACCATAAGCAAAAGGCACATATCCGACATCTCCGGCTCTAAAATCAAATGTGCGGGCAGCGCCATTACCACCAAAGACAGTCATCCGTCCTTGCCCTGTAAGATAGTATTGCCATTCGTCATTATTGGGATGCCAGTGCATTTCTCGCATGGCTCCGGGCTCAATCTCAACAAGGGCGGCTGCGATGGTTTTGGAAATCGGAAAATTAGAGGAGTCAACGATTCGTACGCTTCCGCCCGGTGTTTTGATTGGGGGCTGGGCTAGTAATTCATGCTTGAAGGATTGGGGCAACGTCCCGTAAGGAGAGGGAACCGCTTGGCTTTGAATTGAACCGGGAAGTGAATTCTGATAGATGTATACTTGTTCTTGAGGAATTGCTGCAAAATCAGCTTCTGATACACCAAAATTTGCAGAAAGAACGTCTTTGGGAGTATGTGCGAACCAATCCGAGATGGATAGGGTGTTCAGATCGGAAAAGCTGCCATCATCAAAAACCAGCAAAAATTCACAGCCATCCTCAAGCCCCTGTATAGAGTGGGGAATGCCAGGAGGAAAGTACCAGAGATCCCCGGGACCCACATCAGCAATAAAATTACGTCCATTTTGGTCAACTGCCGTAATACGAGCACTTCCCAACAGCATATAAGACCATTCCGCCTGCTGATGCCAGTGAAGCTCACGTACACCTCCCGGCGTCAAACTCATATTCACCCCGGCAAGGGTTGTGGCAATAGGTAATTCTCTTACCGTTACTTCTCTTGACCACCCACCATGATTAAGCTGCATATGGGCGTCAGAAAAAGAAAATCTCATATTCGGAATGAGACCATTGTCCGTTACGGGGGGAACCAGCATATCGGGATTTTGTAGATCCCTCATCACATCACGTGGGCCCTTGTCGATGCCCCCAGCACCATCGCTTCTGATGGGTTGGGGGATTCTTACATTTTTCGGGCAATCATTATGCATCATTAGATCTTCCTTTCCAGGTTGAAGCTTGATGAAGCAAGGAATTAGAGAAAATATGCATAAAGATTTTATGATCATGTGGTGAGTTTTATGCTGTATGCGTCAGATCTGCAAACTGTGCTTGAATGATTTGAGCTAAATCGTGTGGACTCAACTCCAGTTGGGTCCCAATTTTCCCACCGCTCACAACGATGGCTTCCAGTTCCAATGCAGGCTGGTCGATAAAAGTGGGGTAGAGCTTTTTCATTCCTATGGGGGAGCAGCCACCGCGAATATATCCCGTATACTTTTGCAAATCCTTAACTGGAAGCATTTCAATTTTTTTCTCTCCCGCGCATTTGGCTGCTTTTTTGAGATCAAGCTCTTTATGTACAGGGATTACAAAAACAAACAGATTTTGTTTGCTGTGTGCAATCAAAGTTTTGAAAACCATTTCTGGGGCTCTCTCTATTTTCTCAGCCACATTCATCCCGTCTATTTTTCCGTCTTGATGATCATAACTCAAAATATTGTATTGTATGTGTTGCCCATCCAATATGCGCATGGCGTTTGTTTTGCTGGCACTCATCTTATTTCTTCCTTTCTTAGAGTTTTTCCAATTGATCGACATAATCCTTTGCATCCTTAAGGGAAAGATCCTTAGCAGTTCTCAACTCTTTTATGGCTTGAATCTTTTTTCCTTCCCTAATTAGCAGGAGCAACTTTTCATTGATATCTTCTGAAGCTCCTGCATCTAGAACATGTGAAGGAGTGGCAGCGATGGTACCTGACAGTGATGTTCCTTGTATTCCTGAACGATTTTCAAGACGCTCCACGTCGGATTTCAGGTCATTAAGACGCGATTGAAGGCTATAGACCTTAATTAAAAGTATGACGGAGAGGAGCAACGCGATTATTGCTATATACTCAATAGCTGACAACAGAATCCCTCCTATTTCACTTAGTTTCATCGCAAAGATACCGCACTAAAAATTTGTTTCTTATTTATAGTATAGCATGATGATGGAGGAGAAGAGGAAGACGCGTTCAAATTGACTTTTTGCAGGCAGAGCGGTATATTACAACTTATTATAAACCTTTTAATAAATACTGGAAAAGGAGTGTATTCAAATACAACCAGTCTCCAATAATACCATTCGGGTTAAACAAATTAATGTAGAGTTAGTTAAAAACACACTGAAATCCAAGGAATATGCAACCAAGTCATCCATAGCCAGTATCACAGGTCTTAGTGTGGCAACCTGCGGAAATATTCTGAATGAGCTTCTTCAAACCGGGGAAGTATTAGAGACGGAATTGGAAGAATCGAACGGCGGACGTCCGGCTAGACGGTACAAATATAACGCTGATTATTCATATATTATCTGTTTAAATGTGAAAACGGAAGGCGGTATACATTCTCTTACTTATGCTGTTGCCAATTTGCTTGGTGATATCATCATCGAGAATACTTCCATAGTGCCCCATATTGATTATGAGGTCATAGAAACCCAAATTGGAGAGCTGATTAATAACTATGGAAACGTCAAAGCCATTGGGATTGGCATCCCTGGGGTTGTTCATCAAGGGATTATCGATGTTTGCGATCTCGACCTGCTCATAGGAGTCCCTGTAGGTCCACGGCTTCAAGATAAATACGGATTAGAAGTTACCATTGAAAATGATATGCATTTGACAGTCTACGGATTTTATAACATGCAGAATTATGATGAGGATAAAACCTTTGCTATTGTTTCGTTTCCCAAAGACAATTTCCCCGGAGCGGGTTTTATTGTCGACGGACATTTGTTAAAAGGAAATACCAAGTTTGCGGGGGAGGTGTCCTTCTTACCCTTTGATTTAACAAGAGAGGAACAGCTTAAACAGTTAAATAGCACAGAGGGATTTGTTCCTCTGGCGATCCAAACGATTACTTCCATTATTGCAATTATAGACCCTGTATCTATCGCTTTGACTGGAGAGTTATCCAAGCCGACTCTGTTGGATGATATTTATAACGGCTGTCTAAAAGATGTACCCAAAGAACATATGCCCGAGATTTTTGTGAAAAACGATACGCATGATGAATACATGTATGGGTTGATTTCGGTGACCCTTGAAAGTCTGACGTACAATTTGCAATTAGTGGAGAAAAGGAAATAGGACATCGTTCAATAAAGCATGAGAGGATGAGATCAATGACTCAAAAATCAATTGCATGGACTACAGGAACATGGACTAATCACCCTGTATCATCCATAGAAGAAGACCAGTTTCTTAAAGTTGAAACCAGAGAAGGAAGCGACTACTGGGAAAAAACTTTGTATGGATTTGAACGCAGTAGCGGACATTCCCTGCTTACAGACTGGGAAGAAGGCTCTGCCATCGAAGTCACGTTTCAATTAGGCTCATTTACGGAGCTCTATGATCAGGCCGGTATTATGCTGTATCAAGGACAGCAAAAGTGGATTAAAGCTGGGATTGAATTAAATGACGGAATTCCTCAATTAGCTGTCGTAGTCACAGATGGCTATTCCGATTGGTCATTAGCTCCTGTACCTGAGTGGGTAGGGAAAAATGTCACGATTCGTGCTTCACAGCTACAGGATGCAGTTATCATTAGAGCTCGAACCGAAAATCAAAGCTGGCGCACCGTACGTGTAGCACGTTTTCCTTATGAAACGGGACAACAGGCGGGTCCTTTTGCCTGCGCGCCGACTCGAGCCGGCTTTCAGGTTATTTTTACACGTTGGGTAAGCACTGAACCAGATAGAGATATTCATGTAGATCCGCCAATTAAAGAATAGTCATTTTACTCAATAATAGAAGAGTTATAAATATGGGAGTACTTATTGAAGATAATACAGTTATAAGCTCTAGAAGTTTTTAAAATAATACTTGACATGAAACGCGTTACAAACCTTAAGATTCATTTAGAAGTACTTATAACACATTAGCATAGAGGTAACGTATTTCTATCTAGTTAATGAAAAACATCAGCAAAGGCGGAGAAAATATGAGTACACAGTTTCCAAAAGATTTCCTGTGGGGCGGAGCAGTTGCTGCTAATCAGCTCGAAGGCGCTTATCAAGAAGATGGAAAAGGCTGGTCCATTCAGGATGTAACTCCTCGTGGTGGCTGGGGGCCCGTTACGGATGTACCAACAGAAGATAACATGAAGTTGATCGGTATTGATTTTTATCATCATTATAAAGAAGATATCAAACTTTTTGCGGAAATGGGCTTCAAAGTATTCCGTACTTCTATTGCATGGTCACGTATCTTCCCTAAAGGTGACGAACTGGAGCCTAACGAAAAAGGCTTGCAATTTTATGATGATTTGTTTGATGAACTTCACAAATATAGAATTGAGCCACTCGTTACATTATCTCACTATGAAACACCTTTACATTTGTCCAGAGAATACGATGGTTGGGTAAACCGTAAGCTTGTTGATTTTTATGAGCGCTATGCTACAACTGTATTTAATCGCTACAAAGATAAAGTTAAATACTGGTTGACTTTCAATGAAATCAACTCCATTCTTGAAGCACCATTCATGAGTGGAGGAATTAGCACACCAAAAGATCAACTTAGTGAGCAAGATCTTTATCAAGCTATTCACCATGAGCTTGTAGCGAGTGCAAGAGCGGTAAAAATCGGTCATCAGATCAACCCTGATTTCAAAATTGGCTGTATGGTGCTGAGTATGCCTACTTATCCGCTAACACCTAATCCAGACGATGTGATTGCTGCGATGGAATTTGATCACAGAAACATGGCATTTGCCGATATTCACGCAAGAGGTCAATACCCAGGTTACATGAAACGTTTCTTTAAAGAAAACGGAATTTCTATTCACTTTGAACCAGGTGATGCCGAAGATTTGAAGCATACCGTTGATTTTATCTCGTTCAGCTATTATATGAGTACTTGTGAGACAGCTGACGAAGCTAAAAAAGTCAAAGGTGAAGGTAACATCCTTGGTGGTGTCATCAATCCGCATCTCGAGGCAAGTGAGTGGGGCTGGCAAATTGATCCGCAAGGTCTGCGTTATGTCCTGAATACGTTCTATGATCGCTTCCAAAAACCATTGTTCATCGTTGAAAATGGCCTGGGCGCCGTTGATGAACTGATCACGAATGAAAAAGGCGAAAAAACGGTTGAGGATGACTACCGAATCAACTACCTGAATGATCATTTGGTTCAAGTTGGAGAAGCTATTGAGGACGGAGTAGAGGTTTTGGGCTATACGTCTTGGGGATGTATTGACCTTGTCAGCGCTTCGACCGCTCAGCTTAAAAAACGTTATGGCTACATTTACGTAGACCGTCATGATGATGGCAGCGGTACACTTGAAAGATATCCGAAGAAATCGTTTCATTGGTACAAAGAAGTTATTGCTACGAACGGTGAAAGCTTGAAACGTTAATTTATAAATAAACCAGTGATTAAGTATTAAATATACAATGAAGGCTTATAGATAGCGACCGTTTCTTCTCTTTTACGAAGCGGTCGCTAATTTTTTAGGGGTATTAGCAACCGAGTTACAAGCTGAAGACGAAAGAGCTTTCATGAATGATTCGTAAGCGTTATTTATTGATAATTGATGATAAATAGATTGGACAAAAATGAATTACTGAGATATATTGAGACTTATTAAAACGTTAATAATAACTATGCTAAAAATTGAGTCCAGTATAAATTAATGATTTTTTAATGATGAGGGCAGCAGAAGGAGGAAAATAATGAAGATTGAGCATGTAGCGATCTGGGTGAGGGACTTAGAAAAGATGAAAAGCTTTTACGAACAATATTTTGATGGAAAATCTAACGATAAATATTATAACGCTACAAAAGGATTTGAGTCCTATTTTATCACCTTTGAGGATGGAGCAAGGTTAGAGGTTATGCGTAAAACGGGAGTAGATCATTCACCACAGATAAATATTACGGGCTGGGCTCATGTGGCATTTTCCGTTGGAAGTAAAGCACGGGTGAATGAAAAGACAGAGCAGCTCATGCATGCAGGATATGAAGTTGTGGGTCAGCCAAGATTGACAGGTGACGGCTATTATGAAAGCGTAATTAAAGATCCAGAAGGTAATTTGGTGGAAATTTCAATGTGAGTAGCTTTCCAGTTCTGAAGAGTTGATTGAAGAACGTTTATACGCCAAAAGTCTCTGCCACGAATATAATCAGCTTCATCCTAGAAATATCGAAGAACGAGAAACACTCATCAAAACTTTACTGGGGAAGACAACTGATAGAGTGTTACCAAACAAAAGAACAATTTTGCACAGATTTGTTCAGGGAATAATGCAATAATGTGCTTAAGTGGAATATTTTTAGCCTATTCAGAAAGGAAAAAACAATCATGAAATTGATGTTTATATCAGATATTCACGGCTCATTACACTGGTTGCAATTGGCACTGGAAAAGTACAGGGAGGAGAAAGCCGATCGTCTTGTTCTGCTCGGAGATTATATGTACCACGGACCACGTAATCCGTTACCAGAAGGGTATAATCCGGCAGAAGTGGCAGCTCTGCTGAATAAGTACAAGTCCCATATTGCGGTTTCTGTGCGCGGAAATTGTGATGCAGAGGTGGACCAGATGCTACTGGAGTTTCCTATGATGGGTGATTATGCTTTGTTGCACCATGAAGGACGGAGAATCTATGTCACGCACGGACATGGCTTTAGTATCGGAAATTTACCACCACTGGAAGCGGGAGATGTGTTCATCCAGGGACATACTCATATTCCGGTAGCAGATGTGGAAAATGGGGTCTTTATACTGAACCCCGGTTCGATCTCGCTGCCAAAAGAAAACTATCCATCCTCTTACGGTGTGCTGGAGGGAGCACAATTCACTGTGAAGGATTTTGATGGGAATACGGTGAAAGCAATCACGTTTTCAAAGTAATTTATTCCAATGTAAATGTAAATTATTAAAACTTTTCCGCTTCGATTGAGACAAAGATCATATTATTGTATGATAGGAGCGGAGTCTACATTATGAAAAAGAAAGAGAGCTTCAATACATGCAAATTAAGGATTCACATTATAAGATGCCGCCTGAATGGGCGCCACATGAACGCACGTATATTTCTTGGCCTGTAAAATCTTCAATGGTTTACCCAGATATGCATGCTGATGTATGCAAGGGGTATGCCGGAATTGTACGCGCCATGGCGGAATTTGAACCAGTTACTGTGGTCGTAAATCCGGATGATCTGGAGAGCGTTAAGGCGCTTGAACTTGGGGAACGGGTAGAACTCCTGCCGATTGAGCACAGCGATGCGTGGCTGCGTGACAACGGCCCTACTTTTCTCACAGACGAGCATGGTCAATTGGCAGGTGTAAACTGGAAGTTTAACGCCTGGGGCGGCAAATACGCTCCATGGGATCTAGATGACCAGGTTGCGCCGCAAATTTTGGACCAACTTGGAGTTCCACGGTTTGATGCACCGCTTGTGATGGAAGGCGGCTCACTGCACGTAGACGGCGAAGGCACACTGATTACAACCGAAGAGTGTTTGCTCAATCCCAACCGAAATCCGGAATTAAGCAGAGAAGAAATTGAACGGTATGTATGTGAGTATACAGGTGTAGAGAAAATAATATGGCTAAAACGTGGTCTTAGTGGCGACGAAACAGATGGCCATGTGGACAATATTGCTTGCTTTGCAGCTCCTGGCAAGGTCATTATGCAAGTATGTGATGATCCTGAGGATGAAAATTACGAAATCACGCAGGAAAATCTGCGTATTTTGGAGCAAGCAACGGATGCCCAAGGCCGTAAGCTGGAAGTGATTCGGATCGGTCAGCCGCCGCGCGTGGATTATGAAGATAGCCGATTGACACTGAGCTATATTAACTTCTACTTTGTGAATGGCGGCATTATTTTGCCGGTGTTTGGCGGTACTGCCGCTAAGAGCGATCTTGCAGCTGAGCAAGTGCTGGCAAATGTATTTCCAGATCGCACCATTCGTACTGTAGACGGTATGGCGGTCATCCGTGAAGGCGGTAACGTGCACTGTACGACCCAGCAGATGCCTGCTGTAAAGCGTTGAATGATACAACATCTAAAAGGAGGACTAACGTGAGAAAAGTAAAAGTGGCTGCAACTCAAATGAGCTGCTCTACCAATATCGAAGAAAATATTAGTAAAGCAGAGAAGTTAGTACGTGAAGCGGCAGCGCAGGGCGCACAAATTATTTTGCTGCAAGAGTTGTTCGAGACTCCATATTTCTGTCAGAAGGAAAAGTCTGATTATTATTCATATGCAACTGAGCTGGAGCACAACAAGGCGGTTAACCATTTTAAGAAGATCGCCAAGGAATTACAGGTTGTGCTGCCCATCAGTTTTTATGAAAAGAAAAACTACGCGCGCTACAACAGTCTTGCTGTCATTGACGCGGACGGTGAAGTGTTGGGTAAATACCGCAAAAGCCATATCCCTGACGGTCCTGGGTATGAGGAAAAATTTTATTTTAATCCGGGCGATACCGGTTTTAAAGTATGGAATACACGTTATGCCAAAATTGGGGTAGGCGTGTGCTGGGATCAATGGTACCCTGAGGCGGCCCGCTGTATGGCGCTCATGGGCGCAGAACTTTTGTTCTATCCGACAGCTATTGGCTCGGAACCGCAGGACTCTGCCATTGATTCCAAGGATCACTGGCAGACCTGCATGCTGGGTCATGCGGCTTCCAATCTGATTCCAGTCATTGCTTCCAATCGGATTGGAACTGAAACAGACGAGGACTCCAGTATTACATTCTACGGTTCTTCCTTTATTGCCGGACATCAAGGTAACAAGATCGCAGAAGCGGGTCGTACCGATGAGGAAGTGCTTACTGCTGAATTTGATCTGGATGAGCTGGAAATAGGACGGATTGAATGGGGCATTTTCCGTGACCGTCGTCCTGAACTGTACAATATGATTGCCACCTATGATGGTGATTTAAAAGTATAATCTGTATACGGATAGACAAGTCTCCCTTGACGTCAAGCTGAGGTGTTTCCTTTCATTGGACTCACCCGGCTTTTCGGGCAGGGGATTTTGGAGCGTGTACCCAACGGTTTCAAAAGAACAGATCGGTAGGCGGTTCGGAATATTAGCATGATTTTTTTCACACAAAAGGGACATTCCTCACAGGTTTGTTCCTTTTTTATGTCTCAATCCAGTTAATCCATAGACTGAAACTATGATTCACTACATAAAATAGCATTAGAATTTATGAATTAGATGATATAAAATCAAATCATAAGGAATGATCGTACTCAATAACATCTCGATATTCCCGAAAGTGAAAAAAATCACATATGTGAATGCTTTAATGGAAGCTTTAACATGAAATTTGTAAACTCGCAAGGAGGAAGAACAATGAACCACTATCCTGCTATCTTTGAACCTCTAACCATACGACGCATGACCTTGAAAAATCGGATTGTTATGCCCCCGATGGGAACTAACTTTGCTGCCATGGACGGAAGCTTTGTTCAGGATCATATTGACTATTACGTGCAACGGGCCAAAGGTGGTACCGGCTTGATAACAGTAGAAAATGTTTGTCTGGATTTCCCAATGGGTACGAACGGAACAACCCAGCTGCGTATGGATAACGATCAGTTTATTCCCGGACTATTTAGATTAACAGAAGCCCTGCACTCTTATGGAGCTTGTGTTTCTGTACAAATTAACCATGCGGGTGCTTCGGCTTATGCGGGACGACTGAACGGAGTTCAGCCTGTATCTTCTTCGAATATTCCTTCTAAAAAGGGCGGAGTGATTCCAAGACCTCTGCAAAAAGAAGAAATTTACGCCATTGTGCGCAAATACGGAGAAGCAGCGGGAAGAGCACAACGAGCAGGATTTGACTGTGTTGAAATTCATGCGGGACACTCCTACTTGCTGAGTCAGTTTCTTTCGCCGATGTATAATAAACGCACGGATGAATTTGGCGGCAGCGCAGAAAACCGTACCCGTTTTGCCAGATTAGTCATTGATGAAATTCGTTCAGTGGTGGGCCCATTTTTCCCTATTTGCTTACGGTTTAGCGCGGAAGAGTTCACAGAAGGTGGGAACACACTGGAAGATACACTCGAGTTATTGGAGTATCTTAATGATGAGGTAGATATTCTGAACGTTTCTGCTGCTCTGAATGATTCCATCCAGTTCCAGATTGACGGGATGAACCTGCCGGATGGTTGGCGCTCATATATGGCCAAAGCGGTCAAAGAAAAATTCGGGAAGGTCACGATGACCTCAGGTAATATTCGGAGCCCACAGGTTGCGCAGGATATTTTGGAGAGAGGTGACGCTGATCTTCTGGCTATGGGTAGAGGCTTGATTGCAGAACCGAACTGGGTGCTTAAAGTGCAAAACGGCTACGAACATTTGCTTAGAAAATGTATCTCTTGCAACATTGGTTGTGCAGATCATCGTATCTCCAAAAGTAAACCAATTTGCTGTACGGTAAATCCGGATCTGTTCAAGGAAGCTGAATACCGGAAACAACGTGTAAAAAATAACGTTCAGGTTGTTGTGATCGGTGGTGGGACCGCTGGTATGGAAGCTGCATGTACGGCAGCCGAAGTAGGCTGCAAAGTAACCCTCTTTGAGGAAAAACCAGAGTTGGGCGGCTTGGCTCGTGATATTGCCCGCCTGCCAGACAAAACACGCATCAATGATTTCCCTGATTATCTGATTCAGCGCACCAAACAGTTAACCAATCTGAACATTGTAACAGGGACCCGAGCCGATTTGGCGATGATTAGTGCTCTGAATCCTGATATTATTGTCAATGCGACGGGGGCCACACCACTTCTTCCGCCCATTGCAGGTTTACATGAGCAACTCGGTAAACCAGGTACAAAAGTGTTCTCCATCTTTGATCTTTTGCACAACATGGAGAAATTCCAGGAATTTGAAGGTAAACGCATTGCTGTAGTTGGCGGCGGAGCCGTGGGACTGGATGTCGTCGAATATTATGCAGAGCGTGGAGCACAAGAGGTTTCTATTATTGAGATGATGCCGTTACTGGGTAAAGACCTGGATATGATTACTCGGATTTCCATGATGAAAATGGTAGAGGAGCGGGAAGTGAACGTCCATACGGAAACAGCTTTGACAGAAGTGTGTAGCGACCGCTTCAAAGTAAAGCATGGAGAACAGGAGTTTGAGATTCCTTTTGATCTTGGATTCGTATGCTTGGGTATGCGTTCACACAGTCCGCTGATGGACAGCTTGCTCGAATATGGTAAAGAACATCAATTAGAAGTTATTAATATCGGGGATAGTAAACAAGCTCGTCGTATTATTGATGGCACACGTGAAGGTCGAAATATTCTGAAAACCATTCAACGGGTAGACGAATTTAAACATGAGTTTTCTTATTCTTACTGATTTGAAAATACAAGTGATGGGTGTTCACGATGGCAACTCAGTGAATATTGAGGTTGAAGAGACGGCTTGTCTTTTCAGCCTTTTTTATTTGAGTTTTTCCAGGAAGAGGATTGATTCCTCTGTCATTACGAAGGTAAACTATGGAAAGCATATATAGTAAGTAAGGCTATCTTAACGTGGGGGGGATGAGCGTGAATCAACTCTTTAGTGAAATACCGGGTGCCAGCAGGTGGAGCCACGTGGAAGAAATTCATAGAGGCTGGTCCAGTGACAAGAAATATTATATTCAAACCACTGACGGTAGGGACTTGCTGCTAAGAATAGCGGATATGGTTCATTATGATAAAAAGAAGCGCGAGTTTGAAGCTGTAACAAAGCTGAACCACGTGGAGAATCTGTTCATGTCCCGGCCGCTTGAATTTGGGATTTGTCATGATGGTCAATCTGTATATTCCCTGTTCACCTGGATCGAAGGGAAAGATGCTGAAGAGATTATCCCTACGTTGACCGCAGCACAACAGTATCAACTCGGGGTTCAAGCAGGAGATGCATTGAAAAAAATGCATGAGATTCATGCGGAGCAAGATCGAGTCCCATGGGGTGAACATTATAATGGCAAAATAAACAGATATATTACAAACTATAAGTCATGCGGTATTCCCCTAAAGGGAGCAGATCAAGCCATAAGCTTTATTGAGCAAAATCGTCAGCTATTAGAAAATCGTCCACAGACTTTTCAGCATGGGGATTATCATGTGGGCAATATGGTGGTTACCCCATCCGGTGAACTGGGTATCATCGATTTTAATAGAATGGATTATGGTGATCCTTGGGAGGAATTCAATAGAATTACCTGGTGTGCAGCGTTAAGTCCTTTATTCGCTTCGGGCCGTATCCACGGTTATTTTAATAACCATGTACCTGATTTATTTTTTAGATTAATGGCTCTGTATATTGCAAGCAATCAGCTTTCATCGGTTCACTGGGCCATTCCATTTGGCAAAAAAGAGGTGGACGATATGGTGCAACGAGCTGAAGAGGTTTTGGAAGCGTATGATTACTTTCAAACCTATATACCGAAATGGTATGTGCCCAGTTACCGCGACTTGTAAAAGCGAAGACCGCCCCTCCTGTGGTCAAGACCCCATTTTATAGACACTAAAAAAAGACCCTAGGCTATAAGCTGCTTCCGATACTCTTTCGGAGGCAGCTTATTTAACTTTCGTTGTGGTCGACACTGGTTGTAAAATTGGATATATTCTTTTATTCTCCTTTGTGCCTCGTCCATATTTCGGATATCATATGGGTAGAGCCCTTCCGTTTTGAGATGCGAGAAGAAGCTCTCCATCGAGGCATTATCATAACAATTGCCTCGGCGAGACATGCTGATTCGGGCGCCAACCTTTGGCAGCATGTCGTGGTACGCATGGGACGTGTACTGGAATCCCTGGTCGCTGTGAACGATGAGGCCAGTCACGTCTTTTTGCTGTTTCCAGGCTTGTCGAAACGTCTGTAAAACCAGTTCGTTATCATTTCTATGGCTCATCTGGTACGCGATAATTTCGTTATTGAACAAGTCTTTAATCGCAGACAGATATAGCCAGCAATCCCCCACACGATATTGCGTGATATCTGTGACCCATTTTTGGTTAGGTTTGTCCGCCTTGAAATCCTGATTTAGCAGATTTTTCGCCACACGACCTTCTGTAGAAGAAGCATAGTTACAGCGATGCTTCCGGCGAATTTGTGAGCGGCTCCCCAAGACCTGCATGAGCCGGAGTACCTTTTTATGGTTCATCCAGACTCCATGATCGTGCTGCAAAAATAGTTGAATTTGGCGATAGCCGTAGACTCCGTTATACTGCTCATACACTTTCTTCACAAGAGCTTTCGCGTCCTGATCCCGATCAGTTCCTCTCCGTTTTAAGAAGGAGTAATATCCACTTCTAGAGACCTTAAACAGCTTACAGAGTTCGCTAACTGGATACTCTTTAGCGGCCTTCTCAATCGTTACATACTTGTGCTCCTCATCTCCTGCATCCAGATTTCCAAACACTTTTTTAGCATATCATTTTCCCGTTTTAACTTTTGGACGTACCTGTCCTGGTCCATATATTCCTTCCGTCGTCCTCGTTGGTCCATAAGTCCGAATTCACCGAGTTCCTTGTACTTCCGCATCCATTCTTTCAACCGATGTCGATCTGCAATCCCGAACTTCTCCATGAGTTTACGATATGTCCAACCTTCTTCGATATGAAGCCGTATGGCCTCTACTTTGGTTTCAAACGTATATTCTTTAAACTTCTGTCCTTTTTTCGCTGGCATAAAAAATGCACCCCCTAGAAATTCATCGGATAAACCAGGGGTTTATTCCAATGTCTATTCTAAGGGGTGCACTTCACTGGGAGTGACGGTCTATTTTTTCTATTATTGTTTCTTAATCTTATACGTAAATTCCCAAACGGCTTGATGACCTGAGTAACGTCCACGGTTTTCAGTAACCGTCACTCTTAGCTTAACGGTAGAACCTTTGGCAGAAACAGAGGAGACCTTTACATTCTTGGTGGCTTCACCATCATCAGGAATTTTGTCTTGTTCTTCGGCATACGCATACAGCTTAATGCTGCCCCCTGATTTGACCTTTACCTTTACGCTGTTGCCTTCACTAATGGATTGGCCCGCCACCTGGGCAGCAATGGCCCATTCGTTGCCTACGTGATCGTTGGATACCAAGGTTGCTTGTTGAAACGTAACGATATACGTTGATGTTGCTGAAGCTGCGAGCGCGTACGTTCCATTGAACATCAGGGATATTACTACCAATAGAATAGCCGATGCTTTCGTCCATACTCTATTCATTCGCCTGTCTCCTTCAGTTGGATATATTGAGGGAAATCCCTCTATTCTAATTATCGTTTGCATCAAACAAAATTGTTAATGGTTGGTAAAAAAAGAGTTTGACTTCTTATTGCATCACTTGTGATCTAATTTAACTATGACTTGAATTTATTTAGCAGAGAAAGGCAAGGGAAAATCTGATGAAAAAAATATACAGTGAACAAGAAATCATAGATATGACTATTAAGCTGCTTGAACAAACTTCAATATATGAAGAGCAGTATGAGCAATATGTAAGACGACCTTTCCGTACGGATTTTTATGATGATCTTAGTCCGTATGTGCAAGTAGGCAAGCGGGGTTATACGCTCCAGATGTATGAAAGAGGCATACAGATGCTAAACAAGCTTACGAAAGATGTAGAGGATGTGATTTATTGGATTATCGAAGATACGATTCACATCATTGCTCATCTAAATCTGCTTCGCAAATATAAAGTGGATAACATAAATACTCATTTAAAATATACCAAGGAGATCATGAAGGAGCTGACAACTGTAATGAACAAAGCCTTTTATGAAATTGGAGGAATCTATCAGGAATGGCATGAAGCAAATAGAAGAGGGGAGCTGGAGAACCCATTAAAGTAAAACATAAAACTTAAAGAAACAGTTGACAATCAGTGAGGTAAAATTTACAATTTGATATTAGTGATAATGATTATCAATATCACTAATTTTAAGTATGTTTTGCACTTACTATATTTCAAAGGAGATTTACAACATGCATCGTATGATGAATAAGAAGTTTCACATGATTTTATGTGCACTATTCGTAGTGATTTTCGTTATTTCAGGTTGCGGGAATGCTGGCAGTTCCTCTGATTCATCTGCTAAACCCGCGTCGTCCGCGAAGGAAGAGGCAAGCAGTGATTCTGATACGCGTACAGTCTCTACGGTAAAAGGAGACGTGAAGGTGCCCGCTAATCCTCAACGGGTAGTCGTGAACTGGTATGTTGGCGATGTATTTACACTAGGGATTAAGCCGGCCGCAGTCATGGGGTGGAAACAAGAAACGATGCCTTTTTACGATAAATTTAACGACATCCCCAATATTGAAAAGTGGGAAACTGAGGAAATTATGAAGTATGATCCTGATCTCATCATTACATATGATACAAAGGATTATGATAAGTTGTCTAAAATTGCGCCTGTTCTTGTGATACCTGAGGATAAAATGACCTCTATAGAACGTTTGAAATTCCTTGGTCAGGCCACAGGACATGAAGCAGAAGCAGACAAAGTGATTTCACTGTTTGAAAGCAAGCTGAGTCAGGCCAAAGAAAAACTAAATTCCGACATATTCAAGGACAAAACGTTTAGCATTTTCGAGGATTGGGGCAGTGGCTCTTACGGAATATATTATGAAACAGGCTCACGTGGAGGAACGTTGCTTTACAATTATCTGGGACTTCACAAACCGGAAAAGCTCAACACATTGGTTAAAAATTCCGGAGAGAGTCGGGGTTCTTTATCCTACGAGGTAGCTGCTGAATACTTTGGAGATTATGTCCTTTGGTTTAAGCAGGAAGGCAAGGAATCTGAATATGCGAAGACAAAAATCTGGAGCAGTATTCCAGCCGTTAAAAACGGACATATCATCGAAATTCCAGCGAAATATGCAGGACTGTTCTATTATTCGGACGTTGCTAGTATGACGGGACAGCTAGATTATATTATTAGCAAATTGCTGGAACAGACTAAGTAACGATGCATAATTGACCAACTAAGGGTGTAATCGATGTCTACTCACAAAGAACCAAATAAAAAAGGAATATTTCATTTTGTAAGCTACATGATCGTGGGCGTGTTCCTGCTCCTGCTGGTTACCGCAGCATCTATTACCTTTGGTGCTGCGGAAATGAGCCTGAAGCTGGCATGGGGTGCTATATTTCAGTTTGATCCCAACATTACAGAACATCAGATTATTCACACCTTGCGTTTTCCACGAACCGTGGCAGATATCATTGTAGGGTGCAGCTTGGCTGTGTGTGGGGCAATTATGCAGGGAACCACTCGTAATCCACTAGCGGATTCGGGACTCATTGGCATAAGTTCTGGCTCGACATTTGCTATTGCGTTATGTATGGCCTTTTTGCCTGGTCGCACCTACGGAGAAACCATGCTGTATTCTTGTCTAGGTGCAGCAATCACTACAGGCATTACGTATTACATCGCATCTATAGGCAAGCGAGGAATGACGCCTCAGCGACTGGTGCTGGCAGGAATGTCCATCTCCATGCTTTTTGGTGC
The DNA here is from genome assembly GCF_024213565.1 of Paenibacillus sp. Lou8.1. NCBI lineage: Bacteria > Bacillati > Bacillota > Bacilli > Caryophanales > Paenibacillaceae > Paenibacillus > Paenibacillus sp. Lou8.1. The sequence continues at coordinate 52,323 of NZ_JANAVN010000019.1, read as the reverse complement.
GTTTAGTACGTTTATCGCTATTAAGTATGAGATTGGCCAAGCCCTTGATTACTGGTCTGCTGGTGGTACAGCCAGTGCCAAGTGGGGTGAATTAGCTTTCATTGCGCCACTGTTTGTAGTGGGTTTGATCTGTGCCATCGTGCTTTCTCCCTCGATTACGATTTTGAGCTTCGGGGAGGATGTGGCATCAGGCTTGGGTATTCGTGCAAACAGGATTAAGTTGTTTTCAACCTTAATTGTATTAATTCTAACGGGGTTATCGGTTATTGTGGTCGGCCCTGTTGGCTTCGTTGGTTTGATCGTGCCACACATTATGCGCCATCTGGTCGGAACGGATTATCGGTATATTATCCCGGCCTCAGCTTTGTATGGAGCAGTCTTTCTGTTGGCGGCGGATTTACTCGGACGTCTGATCAATCGTCCTCACGAAACACCCCTTGGCATTATTTTTGCCTTGGTGGGCGTACCCTATTTTCTCTACCTTGTGCGCAAGCAGAGGAGGGAGTTTAGTTGAAACTGTCCCGTAATACCAGGGGGATTAGCATTATTTTACTGTTAGTAGTGCTGACGCTGCTAGTGGCTGTACTTAGTATGAATGTTGGGAAAATGAACCTAACTCCACTCGAAGTTTTCAAGGTCATCATTGGCGAAGGAACGAGCAAACAGAACCTGATCGTGTTTGACTTTCGACTGCCACGTATTGTGCTTTCTATATTGGTAGGTATTGGCATGGGGATATCAGGCTGTATTATGCAAAGCTTGCTCAAAAACGACATGGCCAGTCCGGGAACACTCGGCATCAGCTCAGGCTCAGGGTTATTTGTACTTATGTATATTACGTTGTTCGCTAGTGAAGGATTGCTATCGCCTATTCTTCTTCCTGGGCTGGCTTTTGCAGGCGGCCTTACGGCAGCATTTTTGATTTTTATGTTTGCTTTCAGGCGGGGAAGAGACATCTCGCCTACAGGCTTAATTTTAACTGGTGTCGCTATGGGCAGTGGCTACAGCGCATTATCTCTGATGTTGACACTCCGGCTAGACAAGCAACAGTATGACTTTGCTTTGAGATGGCAGGCTGGAGACCTGTGGGGGGACGACTGGAGCTATATTATGGTGCTGCTCCCGTGGGTGCTTATCATCTGTATTTACGTTTTTTACAGGTCTAACACACTCAATACGTTGAATTTGGGGAATCAGACAGCATCGGGCCTCGGCGTAGCAATTAAAAGGGAGTTTATCGGCTTGACGATTGCTGCCGTTGCGCTTGCTTCTGGTAGCGTGGCACTTGGCGGAAATTTCTTTTTTGTAGGCATGGTCAGCCCCCATCTAGCGCGCAAGCTAGTAGGGCCCAATCATAAGCTATTGCTACCTACGACGGCATTCGTTGGTGCACTCGTCATTTTGATTGCTGACACACTTACTCGGACGATTAGTTTTGGGGCAGATATTCCAACCGGAATTATTATCACCATACTGGTCACCCCTTATTTCCTTTACTTACTGTCGAAAGCCAGTTAAATGCAGATAAATGAAAAGACGCTAACCCATGTCCATGCAAAATATGGCTGGGTTAACGCTTTTTTATTTTTCTTTGAGCGATTCTTCATTGTCATAGCTTAATTGCCATTCAATTCCAAACTTATCTTTAAGGCTACCGTAACATTTGCTCCAGAATGTTTCTTGAAGTTCCATGCTTACGGTTCCTCCTTCTTTTAACTTATGAAAGTACGATCGAATTTTCTCTTCGTCCTTATTGACGATGGCGAGGCTGATGTTGTTTCCGGCTACGAAAGGCATACCAGGAAAAACGTCTGAGAACATGACATTACTACCATCAATTTGAAGCCGCGTATGCATGACCAAATTTTTGGCTTCTTCAGGGAGAGGATAATCGGGATTGGGTGGTGCTTCACCGAACGTCATGATTTGTGGTTTCTCAGTCCCAAATGTCTCTGCGTAAAACTCCGCTGCTTCACGACAATTTCCATTAAAGTTGAGATAAACATCAACAGACATGTGTTTCACTCCCTTATGGCTGATTTTTTTACTTGCAAATTCTCACCTATCATTATTAGCCTGTGCAGAAGCAAAAATACCAAGTGTTCATGGACTTTCTAACGTGTAGCCGTTGAGGGGGATGTTAGCGTCTTTTTAAGGGATTAGAATTAAACTAACCCGCAAAAAGGCTGCTTGTCCTTAAGCAAACTATTTTGCGGGTTCTGATTATGGCTTGCTTAGAGGGAAATCAGGTTTGAAGTGGCAGGGTGATAGAGCAGATGACGTGAAATATCGCCGGGATGCTGTACGAAAAGTGGTCCCCAAGCAGGATTGGTATCGTGCATCAGCTTTAACAGCGACAGCATCCGATTAAATATAACCTGCAGATCCGCTTCCCGGGAAAGTCCCTCAGTAACAGCAGCAGCTACCACATGCGCGGCGTAGAAGCCAGAGCGGTGCTCGTCGGTAAGGGAACCGGTGGTTTGCAGCAAGGTACGTAAAAGTGCGGCGACGCTCTCATCCTCGTTTCTCCAGTTTTGGATTTCATCCAGACTGTGATTTTCAAGGCTTGCAAGTTTAGTCTTCATAATGGCTTCAGCTACAATTCGTGCAGAACGTTTTGCTGTATTAGCGTCGATGGCTCTGCCGTTAAGCTTAATATTTGTCAGATCCTTGTCGGTTTCCGATTCAATGACTTCTGCCCATGCTCCAGCTTGGTCGAATTCCAAAAGGGCAGTGGCGTAGGCACCCAAATATCCCCGTAAAATATCTGCGGCATGTGGATCACGGGTAGGTCCTTCATTTCGAAGTTGAGTTCTTCCCGAAAAGGCGGCATTCATACCCCGGAAATAACCGATTAAGCCAATGGCAGCTGCTGGTCCCAGATTAAGGACACCCAATACATCCGACGCGGTTTCATCGATGCGGGAAGCCCAGTAGTCCGGTAGTCCTTGTCCGATGTTTTCGCTGTTTAATCTGTTTCTAACGACATTGGCCAACTCTTGAAGTAGACCCAGATCAGCATGCAAAATGTCATGACCACATACTTCATGCGGGATGCTGGACCAAGCCAGTAGTCCATTTGTCGCATGCGCAGGAGGAAGACTGACAATCGCTGCTTGCACTTTAAATACTGCTGTGGCATCAGCGGGCCATGTGTACGGGCCATTTTCCGGCTCTCCCCATTTAACAAGTGCTGGAATAATACTGAGATCCGGTTCTTTTATTCCTTCACGATCTTCTGCGCTAAGGAAACCGTCATACAGGTCACTCACAATCTCCTGAAAAGCATCGGTCGCAAGTGCAATGTAGCCTTCTCCGTTTTGCAAAATGCTCTGAGCGATATCCAGCATGAGTCCGGCAGCTCTAGTTCTACTTGGGTCCTGAATCAAAATTTCAGTAAAGCCCTGTTGCCCAAAATTGTCCAATTCCTTAATAAACGGAATCGCGACCGTTTCCTGATATATTTTCGGCAGTTTGGCTTTTGCCGCATGGAGTCTTCCCATCAATTGGTGATAATCCGTAGGCGCTGGCGGCCCCTGAAGATTGGAGAGCACAGCCTTTTTCACATTTTCGATACAAGCAGACATGTTGGATACATCCGGTTTGGTAATAGCGGTGATGCGATTTCTTTCCAGCATTCCTTGCATAATTAGATGACCTCCCAGTTTTTTTGAATTAAATTACAACAGTCTACTCTGTACTCCACAAATGCTTTGCCTGACATTTTCCATCACTAAACGTTAAAAGATAAAGATCCGGATTCGTGATTTCCTCCAGAATAAAATCTGGAGCATAATGATGCAGCATGAGTGTTATGATCAAGCGATGGGTGACTAACAGAAAGGTGTGTCGACCGCTCTGCAGCAATTCTTCCGTTAAGGCAGTGACCCGGGTGTTAACCATTTCTTCAGACTCTTCATCCGTAACTTCGGGCACCCCTCGTTCTCTAAGACGATCTTCAGGTGGATCAAGTCTGATGTTTAATCGTTCTTCAATGATTTCCGCTGTCTGCCAAGCTCGTTTATACGGACTGGAAATCAAACGGTCTACATGCAAGCCATCCATATGCAGTAGAAAATCGGCCACCTGCTTGGCTTGCTCGAAGCCCTCTGGAACTTTGAGCGTAGCATCCGGCTCATTACCAGTCCCAATACCGTGACGAACCACAAACAGCCTTACTTCATTATTCATCCTGTATCCTTCTTTTCTAGAGGAAATTAGCCGTTTAAGTGGGGAGAATGAAAGCTTTTTTCGCGGCCTACAATAACATGTGTGAGCTCTCACATGATTATGTGCTCCTTTATTTGGCACAGTTTATACTTCAATTTTTAAAAGAAATGGGCATGATGATCAAAGTAATGGTATGATAGCTTAGTTAAATCTGAACGACTAGTAATGGAGTGATCATATGGGTGGAAAAAGCAAGGGCGGCGGAACCGGCAGAGGTACAGGTAGTAAGGGCTGGACACGCTGGAACAAAACTGCGAAGCCAGTAAGGACAAAAAGCGCTTCTACAAGCGCACCGGGAAGCAAAGCGGCAGGTGGCACAAAAGGCGGCACAGCCAAACCAACAAGGAATAAAAGCGGCGGCAACAGTAGCAAATAAGCGGGAAAGTATAAGTTGTCGTAAACGTCGAACATCTGATTAAGCAAGAACAATCAGGTGTTTTTTTAATTATTTTACTTAAACTCGCATATTATAATCAGAAGCAGGTGAATTGTGAGAATTAACAAGTACATCAGTGAGACAGGATTTTGCTCACGTCGGGAAACCAACAGGCTGATTGCAGCAGGACGAATTACAATTAATGGGAATGTTTGTGAAGCGAGCGCGGAAGTAGAGCCACAGGATATCGTGCTGATTGATGGAGAAGCTATTCCGCTTAATTCCAGTGAACCTGTATATTTGGCTCTGAATAAGCCTATAGGCATTGTTTGTACCGCAGCGGAGCAAGTGGCTGGCAATATTATTAGTTATGTCAATTATCCTTCGCGGATTTTTGCCATCGGCAGGCTGGATAAAGCGTCAGAGGGACTCATTCTATTAACCAACGATGGAAGCATTGTCAATCAAATGATGCGTTCCGAACATGGTCATGAGAAGGAGTATGTAGTGACTGTAGACCAACCTGTTACAAACGAGTTTACGCATGCCATGTCTTGTGGCGTTGAAATATTGAACGTCATTACCAAACCGTGCAAGGTTGATCGTACGAGCGAATACGAGTTCCGCATTATTTTGACGCAGGGTCTGAACTTGCAAATTCGCAGAATGTGCAAGGCCTTGGGGTACAGGGTGCTAAAGCTGGAACGTGTTCGAATTATGAATATTACCTTGGATCATCTGGAACGTGGGCAATGGAGACATCTTGAAAGGGAGGAATTGGAGTTGCTTCTTGCTAAATTGCAATAATGAGTACAACAAAAGTTTATTTGAGAACAGTATGTTCATATAGCCAACGCAACTTTAGTGATACTTTTTACGTAAATTCAACGATACCTTACCCACCAGCCATAGCACAATAGGAAACACGATACCGAAAATCATGGCGTAAAAAGGCCATACTGAAAAAAACTTGATTAAAAATTGCATATTTGGCCAAATAGAATGAACCATTGCCAATGCGATTAGGATCAGAGGAACTATGAGAGAGTTAGCGCTTCGAAGACGAAAAGCATCTGCAAGCCCTTGCGCTGAAACATATAAAAGCAGTGCGAGTCGGAAAAAAATGGTGACAAACCAGAACACTGCAACGAAAATTTCAAACCGTTGAAGAAACTCTCCGTTACTGATTGTTCGGTTAATAAAAAAAGTAGGAAATGTCAAATTAGATACAACACCTTCACTCATCACGGCGATTATTTGTAGAACCATGAAAAAATACATGCCGCCGCTAATCAAAGCACAAGTTATCACTGTCTTTCTCCACTTTTTTGGATCGGGGATGTACTGTGCAAAAAAAAGATACAGAATTGCCTCAAGGTAGGGAAAGGCAAACAAATTGAACGAAGCGAGAACGATAGGGTTCAAACCATACTCAAAAATAGGGAGCACATTATCTATGGTGGTATCAGAAAGAAGGGTAAACCTGACCAAAAGATACAGAACCAGAAGGAAAAAAAATAGGATTTCCGCACAACGGCCAATTACAGCAGGGCCTGATCGAACGGCAAAATAAATGACTATAAGCATGATGAAATATATCGCGTCGGAGGGAGTTTCCGGCATAATAGCTATCGTGATAAAGTCGCCCAGATTTCGAAGTGTCATAATGAACACAAGAAAGGGAAAGAAAAAAATGAAAACGATGCTGATCGTCCCGCCCAAGGGACCGAAGAGGCAACGGAGATGCTCTACGAAAGATTTCCCCTGCATTTGCCTAGCGATGGAGGCATATAAAGGTATCAATAACAGATGGAAACCTAAGGAGACTGGGATGGAGAGCCAGGCATCTTGTTTAGCGACAGCGGTAATTACCGCTGGGAGCACCAGATATGCGCTTCCTATTTGATACAATGCAAACCACAAAATAGCTTGTCGAACCGTCAAATTGGAATTCATTCCAATACCCCCCCTTAAGATAACATTTCTGTAAGTAACCGACTTATTGGTTGAAATAGGATTTGAATGCCCGTCAGTGGAGTCGGCAGTTTAATGTTGGCGATCCGTAGGATAATCAATATAACGCCTATAATCAACAATATCGAGCTGAATACAATTTCACGCACATATTGTTTCTCCTTGAATTTTTTAAACTCATACAAAGATGTTAAAATGGAAGTTACGAGAATCACATAAAGCATTGCATTCACTCCTGATTGTGTATTCCCATATCGATTGGACTGGTAATGTCTCCGAACCGGACTAAACGATAATTGAGCTGAATATCCACTTTAAGCGTTTGAAATTTTTGTGGCCAATCCTCTTTCCATTTATGCCATTCACGTGGGAACTTGCGGTGAAAAGCTTCTCCAAACCCGAATATATCGGAACCGATTTGTTGTGCGTACGAAATGCCTTCCTTCAAAGACTGTTCCAGATGCTCTTTAGCTGATTCTTGAAGATCTCTAAATGTCTCTTCATTCTTAAGGTTGGCATTGCACGAGACTGTTCCGATATTGGATTCTGTATCCACAATAAGAGAAATGTGCGGCTCATGGTCTATTATTTTTGGACGCATCTTTACTTTGGAACGGATTACTTCAACAACAAATTTTCCTTTGGAATTCGGACAATCGATGGAAGCAACGGTGCTGGAAACACGGTTGGATATATAGGTAAAGGCTTTACTTTGTGAATCATCCATCCAATTGATAAGTCGGTCGCCCTTGAAAACACCAATTCCAGTAAAAAAATATTTAACATGTTGGGGCGACTTTGTCACATTATCAATAGTTAGACCTTTTTCTAGGTTTGTCAGTCGAATACCGGTGAGCACCGGTTCAATGCCATCATCTGTGAAATTCTGTAAAATATCTTTCACATTGACCGCGGAAGTTGGAGCCCATGCTTTTTCAGAAAGCCTTAATGCCTTATACATATCCATTGCAGGCAAGACCTCGGTTGGAGTTACAAAAGTAACGGCCTCCTTTGCCGTGTTTCCTCTGACAACGGCCAAATAGAAATCAGGCCGAACTTCATGATCACGGAACAGAAAGTCCAGCGGCTCCTTTATTCCTTTTTTTGCTGTTTTTTCATCAAAAATGACAAACTTTAAGTGAGACATATACATTTTTCGGGACGATTCCGTTGTTAATTTTCGAATAGCTTCAAATATGGTATCGGCGCGTTTGGAAAAAACGATCGTTGGCGTCCGTTCCATGGGGGAGTTCTGAGACATTTGCGATGGGTCAACCACTTGTAAACTGACTTCATATTGGTCATCAACTGCATCAATGCCCAGAGCCATCACGACGGAAATTGCGCTCAATTCCTTACTGTTCCAGCAACCCGTAAGAAACACCATTAGCCAGATGCACATAATCAGTAATAAAATGGTGGATCGATACGAGTTCATGATGGTCTACTCCTTTAGTTTTTGCGATGTTTTTTGTTAGTTCTATATGGAAAACGCAATATGGCGTCCCTCTGCTCAGACGATTTGTAATTGGCAAAGGGACTTAAATACGGTACACCGAATGAATGAAGCCCATTGAGATGCACAAAGAGCATGAGAATACCAACAGTCAATCCGTACACACCAAACATAGCGGCTATGCCTATGAAAGCGAAACGTAATATCCGGATTGGAATGGCAAAGGTGTACGAGGGAATGACAAAGCTCGAAATGGCAGTTATTGCAACAACAATGACCATAACAGCCGAAACGATGTTTGCTTCTACAGCAGCCTGGCCGATCACTATTGACCCGACAATAGAAACAGCTTGACCGACCGTCCGTGGCATACGAAGCCCTGCCTCCCTCAGAATTTCAAAAACCACTTCCATGATCATCGCCTCAATAAATGCTGGAAACGGAACTCCTTCACGTTGCGCGGATAAGCTTAATAACAAAACTGTTGGAATCATATCCTGATGGAATGTCGTTAATGCGACATAAATGGCCGGAGCCAACATACAGATTGCCAGGCATATGTACCTTAATATTCGAATGATACTACTGTAAATAAAGGATTGATAATAATCTTCTGCGGATTGAAGAAAATCTACAAACACCGCAGGTGCAAGGATGGCGAAGGGAGATCCATCCACAAATATCGCAATTTTCCCCTCCATAATTCCTGCTGCAATAGAGTCTGGGCGATCAGAATTATAAAAGATCGGAAATATCGTGAGTTGTTTATCTTCATGGAGACATTCTTCCAAATATTCGCTTTCAAGTACGCCTTCTACATGCATGTTCTTTAACTTGGATATCATGTCCTGCACCTTTTTTGGGTCAGCGACCCCATGTAAATACATGACCGATATATCGGTCTTGGTTTTTTCGCCAACTTTTATGGTAGTTAGACGTACTCTTGTATCCTTCACCCTTCGACGAACCATAGTTGTATTCGTACGTAAAGTTTCTGTAAACGACTCTTGCGGACCTCTGACCACAGGCTGTGTCTTCGAATCTGTAATGCTGCGTTCTTCCCATCCAGGCAAAGAAATGATCAATCCTTCATCCATATCGTCCAGGAGTAGGAGAAGACCACCTGAGAGGATCTGTTCCAAAGCATCTTCAAAGTTTTGAGTAAAGCTTGCTTCACCAATGTCCAAAATTGCGTTTTTCAATAACGGTAAAGTGATCTCGTCAGAGGAGACACGATCATGCAACGGACGGATCACATTGTCCTGTACCTTTTGCATGTCAGTCATTCCGTCCAAATAAAAAAGTGCGGCGTGTTTATGGCCAGCTGTGATTTCACGAACAATAAAATCCGAACTGTTTCCCATGAAGTCACAAATGAGATCGATATTCCGGCATAATTGTCTTGAAAATTTGGTATGTAACTTCATTTTCACCCTCCTCAGATACGTAGTATTAACAATAATCCAAAATAATACCACAATAATCCATAAATGTGTTTGTTGTCGGTAAGGTCAATGACATCTTAACGGTGGAGGATTCGGGCTAAGTAATTTTTAAAAGACAGCTGCGGATAACAAGAAACTCTTGGATAAGGGGAATTTTGATATAGCAAACAGCGTGAAAGAAACCAATTGTGTGAGATATTTATTCAGCAGTTGCAGAATGTGGCTTAGTTGACTTAACCCATTTAAATAAACACTTTAAAAGTGTATATGGAACAACAGCATTTGAATATATGTCCCATTTAAATTGAGGAGGAGGGCATTGAATCCGTTTATATTAGAGTCCATTCAAGCTTAAACTGCTGATGTAGAAAATAAACGTTTTCCTGAAGAAAAACATACATTTACGATGAAGAAGAGGAACTGAAAGTACTTTATGGAGGTAAGTGATGAAGATAATTCGCATTCATTTCTAAATTATTTTTCGATTACTGTAAACATAGACTAATATTCTGTGTTTTTTTGTTTTATATATCATTGAGGGGAGGAATTCTACATGAACGAACAACTCATAAAAAGCGATGGAATAGTAATTTGTACTGACAGTTTTGGAAAGCAAGTTAACCCGGCAATATTACTGATTATGGGGGCTCAATCCTCACTGGTCTGGTGGGAGGAAGAATTCTGCCAGCGTTTAGCAGAGACAGGTCGCTTTGTCGTTCGCTATGATAACCGAGATGTTGGACGTTCTACAACCTATGAACCTGGGCAACCGGACTATACTTTCGAAGACATGGCAGATGATGCTATTCGAGTATTGGATGCGTATAAGATTGAGCAAGCGCATATTGTGGGCATGTCCATGGGCGGCATGCTGACTCAAATGATAGCTCTGCGATATCCAGGCAGAGTTCTAACCGTTACCCTCGTATCAACGTCCAATTTTGCTCCCGATCTTCCACCGATGGAGGAAAAGGTTATGGACTATTTCTCGAATATGGGAGCAATAGATTGGACGAACGAACAATCGGTGGTCGATTTTGTGATAGGTAGATCAAGAATTCTAGTAGGTTCAAAACACGCTTTCGATGAGAAAAAAGTTTATAAATTAGCAAAAGAAGAATGGAAAAGAAGCAACAATATAGCCAGCATGAACAATCACGCAATGCTGTCAGGTGGAGAATCCTATCTGTCTAGGACAAGGGAAATAACCGTCCCTGCTCTGGTTATACACGGTACTGAAGATCCGATTATCCCTTATGAACACGGAATCAATCTTGCTAACGAAATTCCAGGTGCGGTTTTACTGACATTGGAAGGTACTGGACATGAACTTCACTACGACGATTGGGATTTAATAATCGATTCTATTTCAAATCACACTTCGATACCCAATTAAGTCAAACTGATGTGTAGGATAGGCTGAATAAAGCCCTTTTTGAGAGAAGCAATCTTACTGAATAAAAAGGCAATCTCCTTTTTTAGGAGGATTGCCTTTTCTATTTGTATGCCCTTATTTCATGAAAACTGAGCCAGTCTCAGGCACAAGTATCCCAAAGCTCCATCAATTTGGTTATGGCTGCATCAATGTTGTCTAGGGGCACACCATCTCTGGCTTCCGTAGATATACCTTCTAGAAAGGTAACGAATAGTGTGGTTAACATGCTAACATTTGTGGATTCTTGAAGTTCTCCGTTCTTGGTAGCTCGCTCAATACGAGCATGGAACTTGTTCCTAGTCACTGCTCTTTGCCTGGTCAATAGTTCTCGAATATGAGTGTTTTCCGGCGAACAAGTATTTGCAGAGAATATGACTAAACAACCCAAGGGATGGGTCTGCTCAGTCTGCATGATTGCTGAACATCTTAAGGCTAATTCAATAGCTGTGCGCGATGAAAGTGAATAGTTTGTAAGGCTTGTCGATACTTGTCCGTATGTAGCCAAATACTGGTCCAGCGCTTCTTTGAATAATGCGTCTTTTGATTCAAAAGCTGCATAAAAGCTGGCTGAGGAGATGCCGCCCATCGCCTTTTTGAGCTGAGCCAAAGAGGTTGATTCAAATCCATGCTCCCAAAACAACATCATAGCTTGGGAGATCGCTTCGTCGCGACTGAATTTACGTGGTCTTCCGGTTCTAACCATGGAGTCGCCTCCTTTTATCTTGTACTTATATACTAATCGATCCAAAAGTAATTGACAAGACCGAGAGGCATCTTTAAAATATGGAATGATTGATCCATAATTGAAATAAAAGGAGGGCAAATCATTGGTATATGTGCTTGATTTTTCGCTTGAACTTGTTTTGAAATCGATATTAAGGAGCTGCGCTAATGTCCAGCAATAATTCTTCTACTACTGCAAAGATTGCTTCTTCCGTCTCATCTGAGCGCTTTCCCTGGCTTGGCCTGCTCGCTTTGGCTATGACAGGATTCATCTGTATTATGACGGAAACGATTCCGGCTGGTTTGCTTCCGCAAATAAGCAAGGGACTTTATATTTCAGACGCAATGGCTGGTCAACTGGTCACTGTCTATGCCATCGGTTCTTTAGTGGCTGCCATCCCTGTAGCTATAGTTACCCGCCAATGGCGGAGGCGTCCGCTGTTACTTCTGGCTATCTGCGGGTTCCTGGTTTTTAACAGTGTCACCGCAATTTCCTCCAGCTACATACTGACGCTGGCTGCCCGTCTGCTGGCAGGAGTTTCGGCTGGAGTTCTATGGGGTATGATCGGCGGTTACGCTCTCCGCATGGTCTCTGCTACATTGAAGGGGAGGGGGATGGCGGTTGCCATGGTTGGAACGCCCATCGCCTTGGCTATTGGTGTCCCGGCGGGAACGTTTCTGGGGAACCTTATGGGTTGGCGTTCTGTTTTTGGAATCATGTCGCTACTGACTGTTATACTGATCGCGTGGGTGCTTTGGAAGGTGCCGGACTATCCGGGACAGTCCTCCGATAAGCAAGCTTCGATCTATGCAGTCTTCCTTACACCGGGGATTCGGCCCATACTATTGGTTGTACTGACCTGGATGACAGCCCATAATATTCTTTACACTTATATTGTTCCATTTCTTGCGGCCAATGGGATGGGGGAGAGAGTGAGTCTGGCGCTGGCTTTCTTTGGCATTGCTGCTCTTGTAGGTATATGGATAACTGGCGTATTCATCGACCGTTGGCTGCGTAAGCTTGTCCTTATTAGTCTTATTTCCTTCGTCTTAATTTCTATTGCCATGAGCTTTAGCAACTCCAATGTCCTTATCATCTATATCATTGTTACGGTATGGGGTTTAACTTTCGGCGGCGCAGCAACGCTATTGCAAACGGCGCTTGCTCAGGCTGCAGGGGAGAGCAAAGTGGATATGGTGATGCCGATTAACACGACCGTATGGAATCTGGCTATCGCTGGCGGCGGGATGGCTGGGGGTATTTTGCTTGAAACTTTTGGTGCGGGATCATTTTCATGGGCATTATTCACGCTCTTATTCCTTGCGCTTCTCGTGGCTTGGGGTGGCAAAAAGTATTCGTTCCCTCCACAGTAATCTGTAATTAGTGAGGCTTTTTTAAAAAATTCGCTTGTTATGACTTCTAACGTTAATGAGTAGAAGATGCTGTCCCCTGGGCAGTTGCTATAAAATAAAGAGCATTGTCCAAGCCGATGTTATCGACAGGGCAATGCTCCTTGTGTTTGAATTCGATTTTACTATAAAAATTAAGTGCATTCCGCACCAGACTGGCAGCCTGTAAGTTCGACTTTACCATCCTCCAGAACTAGGAGCAAATGATGCTCTGTGTCTGCGAACGGCTTGTCGCCTAAGGGAAGTTGGGTATGTACATAGACTATACTATGATGGTCCCTCCTCGTTCCTTCGTAAAGCCAATAAAATGACCCATACTCTTGGTGTAAAACTGATTACGGAGGATGGGAAATCTACAATAAGAGAGAATTTTACGTTGGTTGAAAAACATTTATTGAAATAATGCACAATTAGATTAAGCCTAATATTTATTTCTTAGAAATGTTATCCCGCCGGGTAGGGCTTTATTTGTTTCGTTCTATTTAGTAAATAGTCTGTGCTTGTATGGTGGAAATTAGCTAGTCTAATTAAAATCTCCGTTGGAATGTCTATTTCCCCACGTTCATAATTGCTGTATATCCGCTGGCTACAATTCAGATAATCCGCCATTTGAGTTTGAGTCAAATCTTTATCTTCACGTAAATCTCGAATCCGTTGATACATCATATTCACCTCGAACTAAGAATATCTTAGCGAAATAATCGCTATTGATTTTTAGCGAATAATTCGCTAAAATTAGTCAGAGGGTTAATAATACATATCAAGAAGGAGTAGATCATGAGTATCTTGGAGAACTTTTATTACGGAAAATGTAACCCAAGTGAACGAATCAAATCGAAAGACACTGAGTTTGAACTGGTCTCTCAGAGAATAGCCGATGCTGAGGAAGCCCTCAAAACAAAATTGCCAGAGCAGGATTACAAATTAATTGAAGAACTTTCGGATTTACAAGATGTTTTAATTTCCTTATTGTCCGCTTCGGCTTATATTGAGGGTTATAAAATGGGGGCACTAATAATGATTGAAGTATTTGACGGGAAAGAAGGGTTAAAATAGGTAGTTCAGAAGATTGAAGAGGGCGATTATAAAAAAATTTGAAAGGTAGCTCCTTCTTCATGGAGTTACCTTTTTTATTTTCTAAAAGTAGCTAGCCTGCCGGATAAGGTTTTTTTTGTTTCGTTCTGTTTAACAAGTAGTCTGTACTTGTGTTATGGAAATCAGCTAGTTTAATTAGAATCCTCGTGGGAATGTCAACGTCACCGCGTTCGTAATTGCTATATATTCGCTGACTGCAATTCAAATATTCAGCCATTTGGGTTTGAGTCAAATCTCTATCTTCACGCAAATCTCGGATTCTTTGGTACATCTTACTCACCTCCATACCAAGAATATCTCAGCGAAATAATCGCTATTAATTATTAGCGATTATTTCGCTACTTAGTCGGAGGATTTCATTTAGGTTTAGAGCAAGAAGGGAACAGACGTATGCGCATCCATTTATTGTTTGAAGTATATGATTTTGAGACTCAATATATTTACCACCGTTTCTTACTGCGCTTGCTTCTGTAGACATGATTTATGTTCCCTAATATGGTTTGTTGAAAAATCAAAAGGCCGGCACATTGGCCGACCTGGTTCACCGAGGCTCGAAAGCTGTGGTGTGTTCCTTATTTGATTTTCCATGATACAAATATATCACGCTGAAAGTCTAACGAAGGCCATCATTCGGTCAAAATTATTCAATAAACAGTCTCTTTTCACAGGTTATAATAACCATTTATTATCCAAATCCTATGAATAGATATTATTACAGGAAAAATCATCTACTATATCCCTCTATTTTACAAGTATATATAATTCATGTTAGTATATTGATAGAAATACCAAATGTATGAAGATAGCATTGATTTTATGCAAAAGTTTAAGCAATTGGGTATCACGTCATTATCAGCTCTTATGTTATCATCGTTTACACTTCCTGCTTTCGCTAATGCTCAAGCTGCAAACAACGTAGAATCTTCTATAACTTCAGAGACTAAGATAGACTTGGAAAATGGAATTGTTGATGAAAGAGTAGAACAAGAATTAAGACAAGTTGATTATGATGACCTTTTCAAAACTGTAGGCACTAATCTTGGAATGGTCGATACTCAACGTCCATCTGGGGAAGTAAGTACACAAGGCTGGAGATCAAAGTTCGCAAAAGAAGTAGCGTTAGAATTAATTTCTAAACTAAAAAATATTGGATCATGTGCTTGGAATGAACAGATAAAAATTTATGTAGATAAGATACCACTTTTGACCGACGGTGCAAAAGAAACTTTGAAATATTATCTTGGTTATCAAGTAATAATGCAAGCTTTGGATATCATGGTAGATTTCACAGGCACAGCAGAGGACGGTCTTGCTTACGCTTTAAAATATGTTGGATTACCTGCATGGTTGGCCGAACCCGCATCCAGAGCTATTGTCTTCTTCCTGCTGTAAAACCGAACAAAAGGGGGACTAACGTGTACATACTCGCATTGATTATACTTATTACTACAGGTTTGGTATCCATAGCTGATATTCTGTTTGATATAAAAGATTCCGGTGAAGGAATCCGGTTGATGGTTAAAACTTCACAGGCTCTATTCTTCTTATCATTGTTGTTTTTCACAGTAAAAAGCGGTACCAAGAAAAGAGACTGAACTCGTCACACAGAAAAAGGGTGGAATTGATATAGTTTATCAATTCCACCCTTTTTAGTTATTCGTCGTACGTGTTGATATAACCGCTGCTTCTCCTGGCTTAGCAAACAACTTCACTTCCATAGTTTGTTTGTTCTTTACTCATTTCCAGTCTCAATGCAGTAGCTAAAATACTCAATACCTCGATCTTGATCCTCTTAAACGTGCTCTCGCTAATCCCCATTTCCCCGCAACTAATGTAATCAATCTCCCTGATCATCCAAATAACTGCGCTGGATAACCTCTCGTTGTATACGGGACAATTTGCTCATTGCAAGCTCCAGCAGCCGAACTTTAGCCTTGAAGCTTTGCCTCCCTGTCCACGTTGTATGTGGCGATGTTCTCCGTCTGCTTGGATATTTCATTTGTCGATTGATGCTCTCTATATGAATATGCCTGAGTAATTGCAGCTTCCCGACGTACAAAGCCAATCTGACGATTCTGCCGAACTGTTTCCAAATATTCCTCCACCGCAAGGCTGGTTGATTTTTCGTCGACTGGCAGAATATTGAACGTTAATTGTAAAAACTCCTGCCATTCAGCTTGCAGTCTTCCAAAGTCCATCCGTCGACTAAGTCCTCCGGGTAACCATATTCCAACAATAATTTTCGATAACCCTTAGTCATAGCGTGCTGCTCCTTAGGGAGATTACCTTGATTGTGAATTGACTAAAAAAAGATATATTTTTACGAATATTTGCTGATGACGAGGCATTAAAAAGGTACTTATTTATAATGAAGGGGGAGCTGTATTTATAAATATAAGTCAGAGGTCGTAGGGATTAAGTCTTCTAATTCATATAACAATTAGTAATAAAGATGGTTTTCCATAAATTTGAATAATGTTATTATGTCTTAATGAACTCAACCGAGGTAAATTATGACAACAATTAAAGTGACACCTGAACAACTTATAACTGTCTCTAAGAAATTTGAGCTTGCGCAGCAAACGGCGATGCAAATGAATAGTCAGTTATCGCAGCAAATTTCGTTTATGGAACGATTTTGGGAGGGGATAACAAAGGAGCAATTCTATTATAGATTCCAAACATCTCAGAAGAATATGGCTGACTTTGTTACACTAACAGATTCGATTGCTAGAGAACTACGGCAGCATGCAAATAAGTTTAGATTAGCAGATATGGTGGAGGACGGGAATCTAGACCCAGGTTGCTTGCCACCTCCACCGAATACTTGCGCAGTTCCTGTTGCAGATACACGAAATGCGCTCCAGAAATCGGCGGATAGCTTAACGGAGCTTGGTCAGGATTTTGTAGCAGCTAATTCAGAACGATATGAGAAAAAATTTGATTCAGTCTGGAGCTTCCTAGATTATATGTCGTACGGCATTCCGAAGGGAATGTATCAAGGGTACATGGAACGGGCAGCTAAACAAAACGATTCATGGAATGACATGCTCAATTTCGGTACATTTGGAGTATCGGGCATGATTCAGGGAGCATTTAATCCCACAAATGCATGGTCAAAAGAACATATGGCAAATTTGATTGGTACAGCTGGTTTGATGATAGGTTCTACGACAACTAAAGCGCTGATTAAGCCCAAAAATATTTTGGAGGGGTCTGTAAAGTTTGAATCGACTCAGAGTAAAGCGAATATTTTAAAAGAAAGCGAACAGCGCTTTTCTAATATAAAATCAGACGATTTTAATTATGCTGAAACTGGTGCTCGTAATATTTCTCCAGAGCAATTTTTTAGAGAAGAAGCTATTGCAGAAGAGTTGTATGAAAAATTTAGGAATTTAGGAAATCAAGACGTGGAAGCCATTTCTAAAAATACTGGTTTTTCAGAAAATAGAATTCAAAGAATCAAAGACCATGTTTTTAACGATACCCACATTAAAGATCATGGAATCGGGAGATTTGACCCAGACTTTGAGTTATCACAAGCGTGGGAGAGATTAATGGATGGGAAGTATGTGGATTCTGATGTACAATTACTACATCATGAGCTTTTTGAATCGAGATTTGAAGGCATATTCCATACGAATTACAGAACAGCACATGATAAAACTATAGAATCTGGAAGACCATGGAATTGGGAAAAGATTTATGAGGAGTGAGAATAATGGCCGTATATATAATCATGTTAAAAGATTACGAAGATGAGGAAAGAGTTGTATATAGTTATGGACCGAGTGAAGATGTAATGGGGAAAATAGAATATGACAAAAAAAATGAGGTTATAAATCAAATTTCACCGATAGTTTCAGAGAATTATGCTGACGAATTTTTCTTTAAGAGAGCGGGACGAAGGTTGGCAAGAATGATTATTAAAGAGAATGGAAACTTCGTAGAAAAAACTACTATTGAATCGTAAGTGAAATATATAAACTATCTTTACAAGAATCGTAGAAACAAATGGCGATGCCATTTTAGTTTTTTAAAGTAGCTCTCACATTAGGAGTTACTTTTTTTATTACAAGAGGTGCAGTACGAGGCTTGGGAAATACGTGTAGACAGAAGGCTTTCTTTATAGATGAGAAAGTTTGCTAGTGAAATCGAAGATATTGTAAATTAATTCTAGTTAAGGGGATTACATCTAATTCAGATTATGTTAACAATCAATAATATTAAGGGGAGTACGTAAAGAGGATTTTTGAGAATGGAAGCATTTATTTTACTTTATAAAGAAACAGTATGATGAGACTGTGGTTGTGTATAGATAAGGTCCAAAAAAGAATTCATGAGAGAAAATCCTATTGAATAAAGATACTAAGTTATTTTCTGAGATTGAGCCTATACAAGATTCAAATCATTCAAACACATTTTTATTTTGACAGAGCAGCACAACAAATGGCTCGATGCTTCATTAAAGAAGGGGAGTATTTCCTGATAAAATGACAATTGGATCATAACTAAACTATAATACAATGATTATAACCAGAGCTTTCTCCTTAATTTACTAGAGTGAGCTTTTAGCTTAGTTAGCCAATTACGAAGACTAATGTAATATTTTTTTTCGAAAATGGCTCTTAAGTAATAGGCAAAAAGATCAGGTAACATCGACCAATAGTTCATTTGTATGATACTATAAGTACATAAAGTTGAAATAAGGAAGCAAATTCTTTAATTGTATCTTATTACATTTGATTAGTTTGAGGTGAACTCATGCAAGCTAATAGAAAAAGTATGAATGAAAATGATAATATGATCCTTTTTTCTGAGGTAGAAGGTATGTGCCCTTTCTGTTCTAAAAGCTTACTATATGTGAAAGATGGAATTAGGAGGAAGATATTTGAAGCTGCTCATATTTACCCATTAAATCCAACAAAAGAAGAATCCTTATTGTTAAAAAACGTAGAGAAATTATCTCAAAATGTAAACGATTTGAATAATTTGATTGCCTTATGTCGTGATTGTCATAAAAAATTTGATTCCCCACGAACTATAGAAGAATATAAAAAATTACTCATCATAAAAAAGGAGATTATTAGAAGAAATGAGAGGAGAGCAGACTATCATAGTTATCAAATTGAGGCAGAAATTAAAATAATACTAAATAAACTTGTGGAAAACGAAAATGAATTATCTCCTCAGATTCTAAATTTAGATGCATTGAAAGTTGATGAAAAGGCGAATATAACTCTGAATAGACTTACAAAGAGACGAATTAAAAGTGATGTAGCGGACTACTATTTCTTTGTGAAGGAACAATTTATAATGCTGGACAAAGAATGTCAATATTCCTTTGATACAATTGCTTCTCAAGTAAATACATTTTACCTAAAATTGAAGAAAAATAAACATACACAAGAAGAGATTTATAATCATATGGCTGAATGGTTAAGTAAAAAGACAGAGACGTTCTCTAGAAGCATGTAAAATTATAGTCTCTTTTTTCATACAAAATTGCGAGGTGTTTTCGTGATTATACCAAATAAAGTTATAAACTATAATGATTCGATTATAAATAAAATGTTAGTGCTACTAACCGAACTTTCTCAATCTAATTTCCAAATTAAAGAATTATACTTTAGTACTCAAAATTCTTTTGAAGAGATTGATGAATTTATATATTCTTTGGATGTACTTTATATTCTTAATGCGATTGATGTGGACTTCGATAAAGGAGTAATATTATATGTTGAAACTAATTGAATGTGAGCTATTTCGTAAAAAAAGAATAAAGTTTCACGAGGGCTTAAATGTTGTCTTAGGTGACAACCAAGCATCTAACTCTATTGGAAAATCCACAACAGATCACTGATGAATTTATGGGAGAGTTATTTTATTCTGAAAACTCAAATAATAAAACGATTGTAGTATTGGGTGGATCTGATGGTGAACGAAGTGGTCTTTCGCTTTTGTCAGGACCATTGGCATCTAGAGGTTTTTATGTTTTAACCGTTGGATATTTCAATGAAAAGGGATTGCACGTTTATTATACCTTTAAGCGAAACATTGAACTTAAAAATGGGTGGAGGCGTTTTTACTTGTGGTGGTACTTTAAAAGGAAATTCTTTTGGTCAATCAGATTCTTGGCAGAAAACAATAGAATTTTTTATGAATTAGGGCGTGTCTTCAAACTCAGGCAAGCCAAACCATAATGGTGGCCAAGGCAAAAAAAGACTTGAAAGTACACGCCAATTTATCATAGTGAGTCGCCAGACGACGATAAATTCTTTACTTTATTAAAGAAGCATTCCACCAAATAACGTTTTTTTGTAAACGTCCTGATCATATTTTAGGGTGACTCGGCGATTTTTCTTTCCGGGAATCACTGAAATAGCCAGTTGTTCCTTCAAAAACATGCGAATGACATGGATATCTTACGCGCGGTCGTCAAACACTTGGGATGAACATTCCGGGATTATTCGTTTTAGGCTCCATGTTTTCGACAAACAGTAATGATGGAAGGAGATAAAGGAGTAAACGGTGTTTTATCCCAGTCGGAATATTGATTTTCAATACAAAAGCCGCGGCTCGTTAATAAACGCTGAAGCGTGTCATTATCAGTAAAGCGACATGCAATTCGAGAAATTGTTTTCTCCGATCCCCAATCACGGAATGTGACCCAGTGCATGATCTGGTTACTTGAATCATACGACTGTGTCCCAGATATCTTGACTTTAATTCCATCTTTATCGATAAAATTTCCCCAGATGCTTTCCTCTTGGTTGGATAAATCGGTTCCCAAGGGGTTTCGTGTTTCAAAAACAAATATCCCATTTGATTCTAGGTGCCTGTAGACGGTTTCGAGTAAGGCTCGTTGATCCTCATCGCTCAAAAATGCCTGGAATGCATTTCCTGTCAAATAAATCATGGAAAAACGCTTTTCGGAATCGAATGTACGAGCATCAGCTTCAATAAAATCCACAGGCAAACCTTGAGCTTTAACCCGCGCATATTCAAGCATCGATGAAGAAATATCAACACCTGTTATATGTATCCCCGATTTTGATAAATGAATGGTTGTCAATCCTGTACCACATGCAAGTTCCAGAACCTCGCCTGGGTTCAATCTAGCCATATCAAGATAGAAATTGTATTTATTAGTCTCACCGCCAAATTCAAGATCATAATTAATCGGGTCTCGATACTCTTCAAGATTATCGTGATTTATCAATATGAATCATCCCTTCACTACACTACAGATTTCTTTAAATCATCCTTCATTATACCATCCATTCTCAGTTTTGCTATATATGGAAACCATGTTGATGTTTTATAAAAAAAAGGACTGACGCGCCAGCACTTTTAAAACAAAAAAAGCCGCTAATTTAGCGGATCTGATGAGGCAATATCTTTTTACTGGACGAGAGCGTGTCTTTAAACCTAATTTAACATCACTTGAAGGAATTACACTACTAAGAGATACCATAACCCGTTTAAAAAATGCTGATTTACGTATACGTGATGTTAAGGGAGAACTTTATATTGAAGAACGATAAAGGGGCAACGTTAAAATGGGAAAAATAATGGATGTTAGTTTAACTTTTGAGTCAAAAGATGAAGGTACAATTATAGTAGGAACAAACAAAGGATTAGATCATTTAACCTACCCAGAAATAAAAAAATTATAGGTGATAAAATTCTTATTAAAAATGCAGATCAAGATGAGACGTAAAAAAGGCGGTTTCCCCTTTCGGGGAAACCATTCGTTATGCATAATTCTTTTAAATATTTATGAAATATCCGCATTAACCATGCTCTGAATTTTTTATGTGAAATACTTTTAGTATTCATCCAACTTTGTTATAGGAACTTCTTCATTTCATTAAATGCTAACTCTCTGTGACCTGCTTGGCAGTGTTGCTCACCGCCCGTTTCTTTAGTAAATACTTTGGTTGTAATGGACGCAGCATTGATTAATTCTTGTTGGATTTGAGCGAGTCGGCTAATAGGTACGTATTGATCATCTTCTCCAGCTAGTAAAAGAACATCTTGATTAATGAACGCTCCAATGCCTTGCATCGTGTGTTTTTCGAAATTTTTAATGAGATCAAAAGGCGTTGCTTCACCGGTGTTTTCCATCCCTTTGGTAATCTTCCAATGCAAATCAATATTGTGAGTCATCATCTGTTCGAATAATAAATTCACTTGGTCTACTTCATTACGATCAACGAGTTGCATCATGCCCTGGTAAGTATCTTCTGGCATTCCCATTTTTAAGGCATCTAAACCACAATAGAAAATGTTAAAAGCAACTACTTTATCGATTCTCTTTTCGAAGGCTGCTGCACGCATAGCTAAATACCCTCCCCAAGAAGCACCTACGAGACTTACACGATCTAGTTTGAAATAATCAATCACCGTTGATATGGGCTTTTCCCAGTTATGAATGAATTTTAGGCCGTTTTTTAAAGCAGTTCCTTGGCCTGGACCATCAAATACAATAATGTTGTAATTAATTCCCTTTATGAATTTCATCATTTTAAGCATCTCTTCCATATAAGAATCATACCCACCAAAGACAAGCAATGTTTTCGTAGCTCCAGGTGTCAATAATTTTACAGCAGGAAGATAGGAATCTTCATAAGGAATCTTGTAGGATTCATAATCAAAATCATGAAAGCCTTTATAGAATGTTTCTCTATATTTTCGATACATTTTTTCTTTATTGGGGTCTGTGGTTGCAAGATAAAATTCTGCAGCTTGATAGTAGACTGAGGCTAAGTCATAGTCCTTGCTGTCTTCGCGTTTCTTAGCAAAATTGAGCCAAGCTTCATACCAGCTATGGGTATCTTTTAATTTCGGAATTATTTTTTCCAAGTCAGCTTGTGCTCGATCATCTTCTTGATAATAATCATTGATAAAACGATTGATTTGAAGATTGAACTGTTCGTTATTGACATAGGATTTAAACATATATTGTCCTCCTTCAATTTGGGTATGTGCTTACTATAGAGTATAGTTACTACATAAAAAATAATTAGTATCGCATAATCTGTAAGATATCTTACACGGTATATATAAAGTGTTCGAAAACTTACACATAAGGAGCAAGTGGTTAAATGAATGAAGATATCAGAATTTATAAAACAAAAATAGCTATTGAGCGAGCTTTCATTGAATTACTCCAACAACATAATTTTAAAGATATTACGATCAAAAAAATCTGTGATCAAGCTCTTATCGGACGTTCTACCTTTTATAGTCATTATTTGGATAAGTACGACTTGCTAGAAAAAGTAGTTAAACAGTATGCTTCTGATTTTAAAGTTGAAATTCAGCAGCGTTTTGATTCCACGGAAGATGGCAAGGTGGCAAACGCCATAGAACTTGTAACCGATAATATGATTAAAAATAAGCTCGCAATTTCAACATTGTTAACCGTTCATGAAGTATCCGCGGATTTACGTAAAGAATTTGAACAAATTTTGTTTCGGACTTGTTTAGATTATTTAAAGCAACAGAATTCTTCAACTTCGATCGCATTGGAGTATTTAGCTGAACTATATGCTGCTAACTCAATGACATCTATTCAGTGGGTTTTGAAAAATGGCAAAGATGCTAACATCATTCTTCTTTTAGATCAAATGCAAGAATATATTTTTTCTCAGTTAAAGTCTGATCTATATACAAGTTAGCACGCGTAGAGTATGGGTTGCAGGAATAAACAATGAAGATCTATTTTGTGAAATGCAAAATAACACTTTGTTAAAGTTCAATAACGAATTAACAAAGTGTTATTTTAAATAATCTTCTCGATCACAACATCGTTTCACCAAAGGTAACTTGCTGGAACTTTAACTTTATAATCCTTGGGTAAGTCCTAATATCTGATCATTCACATGTACATTACTTAATCCCCCGTGATAACAAACTACGGATGCAATGTCGAGATCTAAATACTTTTTCAATGAGAGACAAGCTGCATCCATATCCGGTGTGGTCGGGATATGAATTCCCCCGAGAATCCCGTTAACACTGTACATCGAATCCCCGGCAATAAGAGTCTTACTTTGCATTAAATAAAGGCTGATATGACCAGGAGTATGCCCAGGCGTATGGATGACTCGAATTCTGCCGCAATACGGCAGTTCCTGACCATCTATTAAGGTATCGTCCACTTTGCCCTTCGGGGGATTCTCAAGGTGACTATCTTTTAAAAGGGGGATATCCCCCTGAATATACGGCTTATCTAGTTCGTGTGCATAGACTTTGATATGATGGCCACACTCCTGCAAAATCTCAGGAAGACAACCTATATGATCCACATCTTGATGCGTCAAAATCACAACTTTTAGTTTGTCAAACGACACGCCTACCTTTTCCATAGCCACGCGTAAATCTTCCATTTGCCCAGGAAATCCTGTGTCTATTAAAACAGCCGTTTCTTGATCCCACAAAAGAATGGGGTGAATCATATTCCCATGAAAATCTAGCTGAAGCATTTCTACTCCCTGTGAAATTTCCATAATATCGGGCCTCCGCAAAATGAAATTGCCACCCCATGCTAAAATAGGTTCAAGGGGCGAATCCAACTCTGTGGCGTTGCCGTTCCTTAATGTCAATGGATACGGTGCGAATGGATGTAATAGGAATAACAAGCGTCTGATATTGCGTAAGGTATTTAACGAACTTGTCGTCAATCTGATCCAGTACCCCGTCGCATACATGGGTCCCATCTATAAAATGAATAGTTACTTCCTGGCCTTGTAAGCTTGCTAACATGATATCACCTCGTATTATTTCTTGAAGTTTCTTGCAGATCATTAGGTTTTGAGCATACTCTACAAAGAAGTTATCACTTGATCAATAACACCATATTCCAGTGCCTCCTGAGCGGACATGTAAAAATCCCGGTCCATATCTTTTTCGACTTTTTCAAAAGGTTGCCCGGTCCGTTCAGCTGTGATACGGGTTGCCTTTTCACGAGTCCATAAAATTCGTTTTGCGCTGATCGCAATATCGCTGGCCTGACCTTGTGCGCCGCCGTGCGGCTGATGGATCATGATTTCACTGTTCGGCAACGCCGAACGTTTCCCTTTGGCGCCCGCCAGCAACAGGATCGCGCCAAACGAAGCAGCGAATCCCGTACATATCGTGTGTACATCGGGTTTGATGTACTGCATCGTATCATAAATGGCAAATCCTGCGGAAGTAGAGCCACCCGGGCTGTTGATATACATGTAAATTTCTTTTTCCGGATCTTCTGCCGCCAGGAACAATAATTGAGCAATAATACTGTTAGCCAAATGATCATCGATGGCTGCCCCGACAAACACAATACGATCCTTTAAGAGTCTGGAATAGATATCGTACGATCTTTCACCTTGAGCGGTTTGCTCAACAACATAAGGAACATAAACACTCATTTTGATACCCCCAATTTCCCGTTTTCAGTTGATTTCTCCTTGTAAACGAACCGAGGCCGTAAAAAGATACGGAGGTTTCAATGGGAAAACGATTTGCGTAAATGGTGTAACTTTTACAACCACTTGTTCGTTTACATTGGAGGTAACAAATGGCTTTGCTCTAGGAAAGGGCAGAATAAGACTGTGGAGGAGAGGACCTATGCGCATAGATGATTCTATACAAATGACAGATAATACAATAAACATCGAGAACTTGGAGGAATTACAGGCGGTCCTGAAACGTTACTGTCTGTCGCTTACGAAATCAAATTGGGATGCGGAAGAACTGGCTCAGGACACTTGGATAAAAGCATTAGGTAAGTTAAATAGCTTCGAGCATACAAACCCCAAAGCGCTTTTGCTACGAATTGCTAAGAACACCTGGATTGATGATATACGGAGAAAAGCAGTCTACACTCGAATATTGAATAGGGAACAAGCGAAAGTAACTGTACCGGATCATGGATCTTTTGAAATCGAGATAGCGTTGCAGTCCTTAATGAAACATTTATCTCCGCTTCAGAGAACTGTTTTTTTGCTGCGAGATGTGTTTGGATATTCGATTAGCGAGACATCCGACATGCTCGAAACAACGGAGGGAGCGGTAAAAGTTGCACTCCACCGGGCACGAAAATCGCTTGAAGCAGTCAAGAAGGATATCCTCAAAGGAGAGTTATCCTTACCGGAAAGTGAAAACTCGAAGACTTTTCTAAGGGCGTTGACGGCGGCATATCAGATGGGAGATATTGCAGCAATGGTTATGCTCTCCCATCAGGATGAAATGGAGCCGGACGTGGTGATCGGAATCGTCAATCACAAGCTGCACCGGAGTCTCGCATTAGTAAAACAAACGGATTCCCATACCATGAGTATGATAGCGGCGTAGTTTGCGAAGAGAAATGCGGGGCTGATCATAGTAGTTGTTTCTGACCCGGGGGTAGTGTCAGCTTCGCTAGTACTACCCCGTGTAGATCAAGAGGGTACTAGCGATACATAGGACAAGCACATTGCGAATTTGTCTAGCAAAGCAACCTACCTAAACGAAATGAGTGTAATATTCCAAACGCACTTTTATTGATAACGATGCAAGAAGCCATCAACTAATTTGGCGTTTGTCATCTGAGTTACGGACTGATTTTCCAGTTCCACGGCCATATCATCATCCGTCATGGACACGAAAAAAATAATATCTTCTTTGGATTGGCAGAATTGATTAAAAAGTACATCGTCTGTTTCCTTAACTACCTTGGCCATAATTTTTATCATTTCATCTTTATAGTCAAACACATTTTCGGTTGCATACAGAAATTTGCTAATATGATTGAGATGTGTTGTATCGCCATATTGATATTCGCTTAATCCCCATCTATAATCATTTTCATCTTCCTTGCTGTTGCACAGGTCTTGGGCTTTCATGTTTGTGATATGTCTAACAAGTGATTCCTCCGTATTAACAGCAAGAAACAAGGTGATAAAATCGCTGTCTGTGCCAAAAGCACAAGCGTAAACCTGCTCATTCTTCACTTCTTCCAGTATGCTTTTAAGATCATCCAAAAATCCTGCCCTAAATCTTTCCTCAAATTCATTTAGAAAATTGTTCATCTGGTTCATATACTCCTTTATCAGTTTTATACTTGCTTAGAAAACCCTTTTATTTGTTTTAAAAAAAGTTGTTATAATTGTTAGATCAGTGTGTAGAGATATTGGTACTAGTTTTAATGACCAAAAATACATGTCGCATGATACGTCTACCATCTGAAATATTATTATTTCGGAGGGAAACAATATGTATAAGGAAGAAAGACTGCCTCAAAACGCAAAAGAAGGTATATTATTTTTATTGATTATTTCAATTATTTCAGTAAACACGATCGCCCCCATTATTATGGGATTGGAACGAGGCTTTAGTAAAGAAAACTATTTAGAAACGCTAAAGATTATTCCGTTTATGTGGATTATCGTTGTTTTGTTAGTAAGATTGGTTGCAGGACCGTTAGTGGGTAAAGTGATACCCAAATTCGTAGGACAAACAGATGGATTTAATGCTAGAGTTTTATTGAATACTTTATTGAATGTTACAGTCTTATCTATGCTTCTAACCATTATAGGAACTTGGGTTGGTACGAAACAAATAAGCCTAGAACCTTTTCAGAACTTCTTTCACAGTTGGTTTAGAAATTTTGGTGTAGCATTTTGGATTGAGCTATTGGTCGCTCAGCCAATAGCAAGATTTGCAATGAAAAAAATACACGCAAGACAGGCTAGCAAAGCAGAGAGTGTAAATCCGTAATACGATACCAAAGGCATAATAAAAAAACCGTATAACAACGTGGTTTTTCGTAAATCGGTAAAGTTACAAACTATATAAAACAAGCGCTGGTCCCAAGCTGGAACCAGCGCTTTTTCGCGTTTCGGATTACGAACTTTCGTCAGGCCAAGGAGGGCGGGTGGCGACTTATTTTCCTAAAATGACGCATTGCTGTCCGTTCTCCTCTATTCTTACTGGGCCGTTAAAATCAGTGGTCCGTCCGCAGTAACTGCGATCGTATGCTCATATTGCGCCGACAACTTGCCGTCGGCCGTTCTCGCCGTCCACTGATCGTCGTCGATCGTGATACGGAACGTACCTTCGTTGAGCATCGGTTCAATCGTAAACACCATGCCTTCCTTTAACCGAATGCCTTTGCCGGCTACGCCGATATGCTCGTAGCTCGGCTCCTCGTGCAGGCTCCGCCCGATCCCATGCGCCAGCAGATCGCGTACGACTGAATACCCGTTCGCTTCCGCATGTTGTTGAATCGCCGACGTTATGTCGCCGAGCCGGCCCCCCGGGAGTGCCCGGGCGATCCCCATATCCAAGCATTCCTTTGTCACCTTCATTAATTTTTGCGCTTCCGGCCGGATATTGCCCACCGCATAGCACCAGCACGAATCGCCAAACCATCCACCGTATTCCACGACGATGTCGAGCTTCAGCAAGTCACCGTCCATAAGCGCCTGGTTCGAAGGAATGCCGTGGGCCACCACATCGTTGACCGAAATGCAGGTTTCGGCGGGGAAACCGTTGTACCCTTTCGTAAACTGCTTGCCACCCAGCTTGGTGATGTGTCTGGCAACAAAGTCATTGATTTCCCGGGTGGTGATCCCAGGCTCGATCAGTTTGGCCACCTCGCGGTAGCAGTCCGCAACGATTTGGCTCGCCGGCTTCATCTCTTCGATTTCCCTAGGTGATTTTAAAATGATCATTTTTGTCTATTCGCTCCTTATCAATTCTATAATTTTAAAAACCGGACGATATCTTCGGCCTCCTCGTGCAGCTTTCCGCGGCGAAGCGAAAGCGACGCGCAGCCGACCAAGGCGGCCAGCAGCATTTCCGCGCGCTGTAGCCGATACGGTGGCTCAGCCGCGTTTCCGCCGGAAGCGGCAGCCCCGTCCGCCGCACGACCGGTTTCCAGCAGCGCGGCAAGCGGCGCGAGCACCTCCCGGCGAAAGGCAGCCGAGAGTGGGGCAGAGCGCGCTTCAGGCAGCGAGGCAAAGCCCTCACCGGCCAGCTTATGCAGCAGGTACAAGGCGTGGTCCTCCGCCCAAAGCTGCAGCAGCCAAATGCCGGCGACGGCGACGGAGCCAAGCTCTGTGGAAGCGGCCGTTTCGCGGCTGCTGCTTTGGGAATCCGCGGCAGCCGAGTTCCCGGTGTCCGCCGCCGCAGCCAAGCCGAATTGCCCGCCCGCCGGTGCCTCCCCCGAAGCCGAAGCGCGCGGGGCCTCCAGCCATCCCCCGGCCCGCTCCAACGCGTCCCAAAGCAGATCGTGGAGCAAATTGCCCTTGTTGCTGTAATAATGGTATACCGTGCCATAGCCGAGTCCCGCCTGCACGGCCACATCGCGGATTTCCAGTAAAGGCCCTTTATTCAAAAACACATCGGCAGCGGCTTTTCGGATTTGCGCCAGACGCCGCAGCCGGATCTCTTCGTTTTGTTCCTTCGTACGTGGAGACATCTCGTCCGTTCACCTCTTTTATTTTTGACATACTCTTATGTCAATATAAAACATCGGCTTGCGAATAACAAGAGTCGGGCAAACAAAAGTCCCGGCAACACCTCATAAACGAATGAAGATCAGTTATTTATCAGCTCAATTTTAATGGTTTGATTGTACTGATATCATTTAGCTGGTCCCAGGTGAGCAGAAGTTATGCTATACTTGCGAAGTAAAAGGGGGTGCCTACTGATGGAGAATCTATTGGGATTGTCTGTGACTTCTTACACTCATGCAAAGCCAATTATTAGGAAAGCGTTACTTTGTATGGGGCGAAACAATTTTTAACGCTACAAGCTTTTTTAATATTTTTGGCTTTGCACCTTATTTTAAAGAATCAAAATAAGGGGCGAGCAAAATTGAGATATACGAATGCTACAAAAGTTTTACCTCAAAAATTAATTATGGAAATCCAAAAATATGTTCAAGGAGAGACGCTGTATATTCCTAAGCCAAAAACGGAATATATGGATTGGGGAAGTTTGAGTGGCGGGAGAAGGTTGCTTGAACAGCGAAATGCTGCAATCAGAAATGCTTTTCAAAATAGCAGCAGTATCGAGCAATTAGCTAAGGAGTTTTTCCTCTCTACCGAAACCATTAAGAAAATTGTGTATTCACATAAAAATACCTAGTTTGCAAAGTGGCGTGGTGCTATACTCGCGTCAATGAATTTAATTTTGGCCTCATAACATGGTGAGCTTAGGGCGTGACCGGATGATCGTGGTGAAAAATCAATCCGGTCACGTCTTTTTGTTTGGCAAAAGGTTTGATGTGTGTTCGCATTTCATTTTCTCTCTTGAGCTTTTTTACATACCGTTCTTGATCCCAAAATTCCGTTCACCCTCCCCGATGATCCAACAGACCCATTCTATTTCAAAGGCTGTACTTCATTTTTTCATTATTGTTTTTATGCCAAAAATGATTCTAAATCGTTGTTTTCATTTATTAAGCTTATTTTAATCTTTAAAATATGAATATAAACAACAGCAACAATTAAAGGGAAAAATGTATTGATTCATTGTCTTAAAACAAGAAAGTGAGGAAACGATTACTATGGGAGAGCAAAAAAGTAGAAGTAGACATCTGATTGATCCGGAAATTATCAGTGCAGTTGATTTAATACCAACAACCGATCTTACCGAATCTACACTAATGGAAGCACGTAAAAATCAATCTCAAATGATGCAACAAATAGATGTAACGCAGATGTTCCCTATTACATTAGAAAAAAAGGTTGTGCCAAGTTACTTTAGTGGTCCAGATATTCAAATAGAAATCATTAAGCCCAAACATTCAAAGCATCATAAGATGCCTCTATATTATTCGATACACGGAGGCGGGATGGTCTTAGGAAGTCCAGTCGTGGATCGTCCTGCTAATGCATCTCTTGCTGCACAACATGGTTTCTGTTGTGTATCCGTGTACTATCGCCTAGCACCAGAGCATGTGCAGCCAAGTCAGTTACAGGATTGTTATTCGGGCCTAAAATGGTGTATTGAACATGCGGAAGAGTTAGGGATAGATACTCAGAAAGTTGCCGTAGGGGGCAGCAGCGCTGGCGGCGGTCTGGCGGCTGGCCTAGCCTTGTACATTCGTGATCAGAAGGAATTCGAAATCCATCATCTAAGATTGATGAGGCCAATGCTAGACGATCGGACAAGTACTGCACCAGAGCATCCATACGCAGGAGAGTTTATTTGGACAAAACAAAGTAATTATTTTGGCTGGAAATCTGTATTGGGGGAAGAACCGGGTCAAGAGGAGGTAAATGAGTATTATGCGCCGGCCCGTGCTAAGTCATTGGCCGGGTTACCACCGACTTATATAAATATAGGTACCATTGATTTATTCATTGATGAAGCCTTGGTTTTTGCAAAACAACTGGCTTTTGATGGAGTCTTAGTGGAATTACATGTCTATCCCGGATACCATCATATGTCTCCTGCGTTTCCGGATGCACATTTTTCAAAAGAAGGGGCCAGAACAAGTGAATACGCCTTACTGAAAGCGCTGGAGATCTTTGATATAAATACTAATGAGTAAAATGCTAAACTCTAATAAGCTCCGACTGCAGTAAATAAAGCACTGATGAAGAATATCCATCAGTGCTTCAGTGTTTATTCATGCCTACTTATGATCTGAATAAACAATTTATGGATAGATACGGTTGAGAGTCATTGATACTTCGTAACAATATATTAATTCTAATCTGATATCATCTTTTTTTCACCTCTTCCGACTTTTACCACCCATTTAGGGTAAAATAGTACCAAGCATAAAATCCAACTACGGAAGTGGTGATGTCCCATGACAACGAGCAGCAAACCGAATAGACTATCCAAGGAAAAATCACCGTATTTGCTACAGCATGCTCACAATCCGGTAAATTGGTTCCCTTGGTCAGATGAGGCCTTTGGAATTGCTAAACGTGATAACAAGCCTATTTTCCTATCTGTTGGCTATTCTACTTGCCATTGGTGCCATGTAATGGGGAGAGAATCTTTCGAGGATGAAGAAGTGGCTGAGCTATTAAACAGGGATTACGTATCCATTAAGGTGGATCGTGAAGAACGTCCAGATGTGGATCATATCTATATGTCCATCTGCCAGACGATGACAGGGCATGGAGGCTGGCCACTGACAATATTGATGACGCCGGATCAGAAGCCTTTTTTTGCGGGGACGTATTTGCCCAAGGAGCAAAAGTATGGCCGTGTCGGACTGTTGGAGCTGCTGAACAAGGTGGGCGCCCGGTGGAAAGAACAGCCCGAAGAGCTGGTGGAGCTGAGTGAGCAGGTGCTAACCGAGCATGAGCGGCAGGACTTGCTTGCAGGTTATCGCGGTGAACTGGATGAACAGAGCTTGAATAAAGCTTTCCATGAATACAGCCACACCTTCGATAAGGAATATGGCGGCTTCGGGGAAGCTCCTAAGTTCCCTTCTCCGCATAACCTGTCTTTTCTGCTGCGATATGCACAGCATACGGGGAATCAACAGGCACTGGAAATGGCAGAGAAAACGCTAGATGCGATGTCCCGTGGCGGAATCTACGACCACGTAGGCATGGGGTTCTCACGATACTCCGTGGACGAGAAATGGTTGGTGCCGCATTTTGAAAAAATGCTGTATGACAATGCTCTGTTGGCCATCGCGTATACAGAAGCTTGGCAGGTGACAGGCAAGGAACTGTACCGACGGATTACAGAACAAATCTTTACATATATCGCAAGAGACATGACGGATGCAGAAGGTGCCTTTTATTCGGCGGAGGATGCGGATTCCGAAGGAGAAGAGGGGAGATTCTATGTCTGGGACCACTCTGAGGTAAGGGCTATACTAGGCGATGAGGATGCCGCCTTTTTCAACGATTTGTATGGGATTACACCTTACGGCAATTTTGAAGGCCACAACATTCCAAACCTGATTGATATCAATCTGGAAGCCTATCGGATCAAGCATGACTTGACTGAGCAGGAACTGGAGCAGCGGGTTAGTGAGCTGCGCGCCAAGCTGTTTGCTGCCAGAAAGCAGCGGGTTCATCCTCATAAGGATGACAAGATTTTGACCTCGTGGAACGGGTTGATGATTGCTGCTCTTGCGAAGGCGGGACAAGCTTTTGGAGACACAAGATATACAGAGCAAGCTCGGAAGGCTGAGACGTTTTTGTGGAACCATTTGAGACAGGAGAATGGACGGCTGTTGGCACGTTATCGGGACGGAGAAGCAGCTTATCCCGGTTATGTAGATGATTATGCTTTTTATGTGTGGGGCTTGATCGAGCTGTACCAGGCGACCTTCGATATAGAGTATCTGCAACGGGCGTTGACGCTCAATCAAAATATGATCGACTTATTCTGGGATGAGGAACGGGACGGATTATTCTTTTATGGGTCAGATAGTGAGCAGCTAATTGCCAAGCCTAAAGAAATCTATGACGGTGCGATTCCGTCGGGTAACAGCATTGCGGCTCATAATTTTGTGCGGCTTGCACGGCTAACGGGTGAATCCCGATTGGAGAATTATGCAGCCAAGCAGTTTAAGGCTTTTGGCGGCATGGTTGCTCATTACCCGTCAGGCTGCTCAGCCTTGCTCAGCGCGTTGCTGTATGCAACAGGAACGACAAAAGAGATTGTGATTGTAGGTCATAGGGACGATCCGCAGACCGTACAGTTCATTCAGGCGATTCGAGCGGGGTTCAGGCCGAATACGGTCGTTATTTTGAAGGATGAAGGACAGTCGGAGATTGCAGAGACGGCTTCTTATATCCGTGATTACGATCTTGTGGAAGGCAAACCAGCTGTATATGTGTGTGAGCATTTTACCTGTCAGGCACCTGTTACCAGGCTTGAAGATCTGAAGGTGGTGTTGGATTGAACTGAATAAAGCGATCAAACCTAATCCCCTTGGGGGTAGTAAGCATAAGGTGATTTTCGAAAATGACCCTATGTTTGCTACCTACAAGGGGATTATTTTCATATTAAGAGGTAGGTATAGTGAGATGAAACTAATATTTTCTTAACATATGCTATGCATTTTTTTTAATATTTTTTAGGTATATTATATCAAAGAACCGGTTCCGACCAGCCTTGCTGTTTTCGAAAATAAGTACATATACCTATTTAACTAGCGTGTTTATATCTTTTATGTCCAAGCGTTTTAGCAGCAGATGTGAAAAATGTGAAAGTGAGTCTGTCGGGTGATTGTCGTCATCGGCAAACGAAGAGGTTCGCCATAGGTTAGGAAATCCAGGTAGTGAAATGGAGATGTTTATTAATGAAGAAGTTATCGGGGAAAAAGCGGCTAGTCGCAAGGGTGCTCAGCAAAAATTTTAAAACGAAGCTAATGGTCGCCTTTATTGCATTTCTGATTTTACCGTCCATGATCGTGGGGGCTTTATCGTTTATAAGCGCGAGTCAGCAGATTCGAAACCAGATTGAAGAAAGTGCCGAGCAGGCTATCATCCGCACTAATTTTATTATTGATAGTACTATTGAACCCAAGGTACATGACGCAGAATATTTTGCAGAAAGACTAAAAGGCAATCGGGTAGAGACGGAGGAACAAGCGGCCAAACTGGAAGAGTTTTTCAAGCAATATGCTGCACTTCATCCTGAAGCAGAATCCATTTTTTATGGTACGAAGGACGGTAAATTTACAACCTATCCACAGAAGCAATTACCGGATAATTATGATCCACGAGTCAGACCTTGGTACGATAAAGCGATAAAGGAGCAAGCAAAGACAGCGATTAGTTCCCCCTATCTTTCGGCAAGCTCGAAGCAAATGACGGTTACGGTGTCCAAGGCAACGTTAGATGGATCGGGTGTTATTGGCATTGACCTGAAAATAAGTGGTATTAAAGAGACGTTGAACAATATTAAAGTAGGTCATGAGGGTTATGCTATATTGCTGGACAGCAACCATACTTACATTGTACATCCGACGAAGGAAGCAGGCACCAAAATTACAGATATTGAATCACGCATGTTTCAGAGCGATACTGGTGAATACGAGTATGAGTATGAAGGACAGCCCAAATATATGAACTATGCGACTAACAAGCTAACTGGCTGGAAGATAGGCGGAACGCTATATTTGTCTGAAGTCGATGAGGCAGCAGGACCGATTTTGATCAGCACTTTACTAACCATCATCGGTTGTCTTGTGATTGGTATTATCATCGTTTATTTCCTGATCCGTTCCATCATCAAACCGATTTTAAAGTTAAAAGAACAAGCGGTAAATGTGAGCGCCGGAGATCTGACACAGGACATTCAAGTAAAGAGCGAGGACGAGATCGGAGAATTAGGAGTGGCTTTTCAAAATATGCAGAATAACTTGCGATCTGTCATTCAGAACGTAGGGAACAGTGCAGATCATGTGGCAATTTCTTCGAATGAACTGACAATAAGCGCGGAACAAACCAGTGCTGCAAGTGAGCAGGTGTCCCAGGCTGTGCAAGAAATAGCCAGTGGTGCAGAGAAGCAGACTACAGGGCTGGAAAATAATTCGGTGGCCCTCGATGAAATTGCACAAGGAATCACCCAAATCGCTGAACGCTCGATTTCGGTAGCCGATTTGGCCAAACGATCTGCCTTGCAAGCCGAGGAAGGACGAAAGTCTGTTGAGCAGACAGGTGAGCAAATGAATTCCATTCATCAATCAGTAGAGCGTTCCAACCAGATGATTCAAACCTTGCAAGCCCGCTCTCATGAAATCGGTGAAATTACGAAGGTTATCGGCGATATCTCCAATCAGACAAACCTGCTGGCATTGAATGCAGCTATTGAGGCAGCCAGAGCGGGTGATCATGGAAAAGGCTTTGCCGTCGTTGCTGATGAGGTGCGCAAGCTGGCAGAGCAGTCTCAGACATCCGCCACACAGATTGCCACCTTGATTGCCGAAATTCAGCATGAAACCGAAACAACAGTGAAGACGATGGACAGGGTTACGACTGAGGTGCAGGATGGACTGCAGATTTCCAAAGCAACCATTGTCAAGTTGGGTCATGCGATGGAAGGCATTCGAGAGACAACACCTCAGGTAGAGGAGGTCGCTGCGATTGCACAGCAAATATCAGCCAGTGTACAAGAGATAGCAGCGACAGCCAACGAACTGGCGACGATTGCAACCGGTAATGCCGCCACATCTGAGGAAGTTGCCGCCTCCTCACAAGAGCAGCTGGCTTCCATGGAGGAAATATCAGCTTCTGCACAGTTGCTTTCAACCATGGCTACTGATTTGAAGGTGATGATCAGTCGTTTCAAATATTAAAACGAGCTTGAACCCTATGGAATCTATAGTACAATGAATGCTCGGGACAGTTCTTTAAGCCTTATGGCATAAGGAATCTGTCCTGAGTTTTTTTATATTTTCGATTTATTGTACAAAACATGGAAGATTATAAGGGGGGCGAACACTTGGTTCGAGATTTAATGCTATGTGCTATCGTGATATTATTGTTAGTTTTAATTTTTCAGCGTCAGCTTGTTCGTCAGACGATCACAGGTGTATTTTATGGAGTGGCAGGAATTCTGCTCTTATGTATTGGTATAAGTGATAAAACACTGCTGACCTGCTTGCTGGAGCTAGGGATTGGTCTAATGTTCATGACTCTGTTTGTGCACACTTTAATGACCGCTAAGTATACATATGGACAACGTTTGTTAAACAAAGACCGTGATCTGCTGAATTTACTTCGGGTCCAACCGGGTTTTACCTTCAGGCTGGAGAAAAGTGGTGATGAATTTTATTATAGGCTGCTTGAAGGGGAATTGCTGGAGCGCGTAGGTCTGAATCTGCAAGTCAACTACAACAAAAGGGAGCATGTGAAGCGTCTCGGGGACATATTGGAGCTTTCCTCTGAAACGATGGAGCAGCTTAGTCAATACTACAAGCAAGCCTGGTTTGGTGATCGAACCGTATTTGAATTGGAGTTTTGGGAATATTCGGCTCTCATTACCTTACATCCGGTTATGGAGGACGGGATTACTGGGTATGTTATCGGTCACGTGTTGGATATTACAGAGTATAAAGCCTCCGAGCAGAAGAGAATGGAGATGGACGAGGCTAACCATGCGAAAAGCATTTTTTTGGCTCATATGAGTCACGAAATCCGCACCCCGCTGAATGGAATCATCGGTCTGTCAAAGCTATTGAATAAGACTGAACTGACTGCCGTTCAAAGAGATTACCTCCACAAGCTTCTTGCCTCCTCGCGTACCCTTTCATCCATGCTCAGTAACGTATTGGATTTTTCCAAAATGGAAGCCGGCAGTCTGGAACTGGAAAAGGTAGAATTTGAGCCGGAAAAAATGCTTCGGCATCTCGCAGATACCGTTGGAACTTTGCTGGAAGATAAGGAAATAGAGATCGTATTTATAACGGACCTGGCGTTACCGAAAAGGTTTAAGGGAGATCCGCTTCGAATGGAGCAGGTGCTTTCAAATCTTCTGACCAACGCCATCAAGTTTACGGATCAGGGACATGTATTGTTACAGGTAAAAATGCTCAGTCAGCAGGGCGGACGAGTAGGCGTTTCTTTTATGGTAGAAGATACGGGAATAGGAATTTCCGAGACGTGTATGGACAAGCTATTCGTCCCTTTTATCCAGGCGAGTACCTCAACCAGCCGCAGATATGGGGGCTCTGGGCTGGGTTTGGCCATCAGCAAGCATTTGGCTGAAGCTATGGGCGGGAAAGTAGAAGTGAAAAGCCGATTAGGAGAGTACAGTCAATTTTACTTTAATGTCGAGTTGGATACCGGGGAATTGAATGCGGGAAGCACACGAATAGAAAAACAAATCAAAGGCAAAGCCTTAATTGTTGCGCAGCATGAACTGGTGAGGTACAGTTTGAACGAATTACTGCAAGATTTGGGGCTAAAACCATTCACTATTTCATCCTTCCAAGAAAGTATGGACGCTTTTCAAAAGGGTGAGCATTTTGATTTTGTTATCATTGATATGGGGATGGAAGGTTTTAGAGAACTGGACTCCCGGAGGCAATGGCTTCAAATGCTGGATAGGCAGATAACTCAGATCATTGGACTTACAACCGTGTTTCAGATGGAAACCATAGCTGCTGGGGACATGGATCATAGGATCGATGCCTTTTTGTCCAAGCCTGTTACCCGGAACGCTCTGCTGGAGGTTCTCTGCTGGAAGAAGGAACAGTCAGTGCCTGCAGATGGTAATACTCTGGAGACTCATGTGACCATGAGTTCCCGCAATGAGATGGGGGATACAACACAGAAGTATCAAATTCTCATAGCAGAGGATAACGAAATTAACCAGGTGGTGATTACTGAGTTTTTAGCAGAGCGTAACTTTGAGGTAACGATGGTCACGAACGGAAGAGAACTAATAGCGTTACTGGAACTGCGTTACTGGGATATGGTGTTGCTTGATCTGCATATGCCAGAGATGGATGGTTTTGAGACGGCGAGACATATTCGGAGAAACAAAGCTTTTAACAGACTTCCCATTATCGCTTTTACCGCTGATGCTGTGCAGCATGAACAGGAAGTTTGTCTTCGTGCCGGTATTAATGCCGTGCTTCTCAAGCCTATCCATGAGCTGAACGCTGCTAGAGTGTTAACTAGCTGGATTAACTTAGCGTGGCTGCAAGATTTACATGGTATTCACGCAGAGCAGGCGATAGCCGCTATGGATGGCAAGGTGTATATTTTTCAATTTGCCCTTTATAAATGGATTCAAGAATACCAGCATCTTGATAAGAGAGTACAGAAAAAAATGGGCAATGGGCAGTTATCTTCTGTTCTTCGATTAATCCACTCGCTTAAGGGAGGAACGGGGAATCTATGCGCGCCAGAGCTGCTGGCAAAGGTGATAGACCTGGAAAAGGCATTGAAGCGCAGCAATGAAACCTCAACAGGTGAACTGTATCCAGACTGGAAAGAGCAACTCAGTACGGTTCAGAAGGAGATTAATCAGATCAAGTCATCACTTCCCTGGAGCTGACCGTATTATTGCATAAATTTGTAGCCGATTCCCCAGATGGTCTTGATCAATTGCGGTTTCTTAGGGTCTTTTTCGATTTTTCTGCGTAAATGGTTAATATGTACGTCCACAGCCCTCTCATTAATAAAGGAGTCTGTGCCACGGAGAGCCTGAATCAAAGCATACCTGCTGAATACAATTCCCCGGTTCAAATAAAAAAGCTTCATGAGCTCAAATTCTGAATATGTTGTCTCCACATTCTGTCCGTTAACGGTAATCATTCTTTTCGCTAGATCCAAAGTAATGCCCGTTTCAGGTTCAGGTGCTCTGCCTCTTCCTTGCAAGCGTGTGATTTCAATACGACGGAAAAGAGCCTCCATCCGTGCTTTTAGCTCTTGCATACTAAAAGGCTTGCAAATATAATCATCTGCTCCCAACGTAAGTGTACGAATGCGCTCTGATATGTTGTTTTCTGTAGAAATCACGATGATGGGCACGTCCGTATGCTTGCGTATCAGTGGGCAGGGATTCATTCCATCCAAATCTGGAAGCAACAGATCCAGCAAAATAATATCGGGCTGTACGATCTCAAGCCTAGCAATACCCTCAGACGCTTGTTCCACTCGAGTAACGTTGTAGTCTTCTCCTGTTAAATACAAGGAAAGGGTATCTCCCAGCATATTGTCATCTTCAATAATTAAAACATTAGACATGATCATATTTCCTTATCTTTCTATCAAATTCGAGCCAAATAGTTAGGATAGATGCAATGTTTACAACAAGTTTTTGGCAGGTCCTGTTGATAGAGTAAACTCCTTTGGACAGTCTGTCAAAAGATCAGGCTTGTTGTGGCAATCCTGTGGACAAATAGTACAGATGTATATCTATTTGATATGGAAATGTACTATTTTTGAGATTTATTTCTATAATACGACAATTTTCGTTTTCTTATAACAATATACTACAAGCCGTTGATGATAAATTACAAAAATTTAACAAAACACCTCAGAAACATGCATTGACTTAAATGAAAATTATGGTATTTTATTACATAGGAGTTGACATCCTCTGATAGGCCTCTTAGAAAAACCCACTATTTAATCTTCTACTAACTTACTCTCAATGTGCTATCTCTGTATTTAATTTTCGTACTTTAATTGTTCTTGCGATCATACTTATGATTCTTTGGTGTGGATATCCCACTGTGAATTCAGACTGTCTACTCTTTTAGATTACATATTTACATTTTTTTGCTTTCCATGCTTGTATTTTTTAAAATCAGGTCAGCGGGAGGACGAGAGATCATGAACACATTCGAAGTGCTGGAGTCCAATGTAAGATCCTATTGCAGAAGTTTTCCAGTTGTTTTCAACAAAGCTAAAAACGAAGTACTGTACACGGAGGCAGGCAAGGGTTACATTGACTTTTTTGCCGGTGCAGGGGCTTTGAACTATGGGCACAATAATGATTTTATGAAAAACCGGATATTGGATTATTTAACTTCCGACCGGATTATGCATGGTCTGGATATGTACACGACGGCCAAGCAAGAGTTTATGGAGTCTTTTTCAGAGCGTATTCTCCAGCCCAAGGGCTTGAATTATAAGCTGCAATTTTGCGGACCGACCGGAACTAATGCAGTGGAAGCAGCACTGAAACTTGCACGCAAGGTGAAAAACAGAAATGGTATTTTTGCTTTTATGGGTGCGTTCCACGGGATGTCGCTGGGCAGTTTATCTATTACCAGCAACAACTCCATGCGAGAGAGCGCAGGGGTTCCCCTGAACAATGTTACCTTCATACCTTATAACAGCACATTTAACGGAATGGATACCATTTTGTATATGGAGCAGCTTTTAACAGACACCCATTCGGGTGTGGAAAAGCCTGCCGCGATCATTTTGGAAACGGTACAGGCTGAAGGCGGTATTCATATTGCAGAGACCGAATGGCTGCGTGATTTGCGACAGCTGTGCGATGATCATGATATTTTACTCATTGTTGACGATATTCAAGTCGGTTGCGGCCGGGTTGGTTCGTTCTTCTCATTCGAGCGGGCGGGAATCGTTCCTGATATGGTTGTTTTGTCCAAATCGATCAGTGGATACGGATTGCCAATGTCTCTGTTGCTACTCAAGCCAGAATTGGATATATGGAGTCCGGGTGAGCATAACGGCACCTTCCGTGGAAATCAGCTTGCTTTCGTCGGGGCAAAGGCTGCGCTGGAGTTCAGAGATACGGTAGAGCTGGAAGCACAAGTGAAGGAAAAAGAGGCTTTTGTTCAGCAGTTCTTACGTGAACATATCCAATCGATAGATCCTCTTATTGAAATTCGTGGCATGGGATTGATCTGGGGGATTGATGTGTCTCATCTGGGAGAAGTGTTCGCCAAGGAGGTAGCCTCTCTCTGCTTTAGTAGGGGACTCATTATTGAACGTGCTGGGCGTAACGATACGGTAATTAAAATTATGCCAGCGTTAACGATAAGCTTGGAAAACTTGCGTAAGGGCTGCGAAATTATTAAAGAAAGTATGGCACAGGTAACCAGTACCTTGGTTACGATGTAAATCGATCGGTAAAGCCCCTTGGCTGGAGCTGCCGTCTGCTGTAAAGCAGGTATGGCG
Source organism: Paenibacillus sp. Lou8.1 (assembly GCF_024213565.1). Lineage (NCBI taxonomy): Bacteria > Bacillati > Bacillota > Bacilli > Caryophanales > Paenibacillaceae > Paenibacillus > Paenibacillus sp. Lou8.1. Next base: position 10,604 of record NZ_JANAVN010000019.1, on the reverse strand, counting down.
GGCGCCGTCCAAGGGGCTTTCTAGTAAAAAATTAAGAAATAACCGTTTGGGCGTATTTTTGTGCGGATTGCTCTAGTTGCTCATCGGTCAATACTGCAGCACCATATTGTACGAAATAAGGGAGCAATTTGACACCAATCATATGGCCTGTAGCTTCCAGAGGTCTCAACAGCTCTTCGATCGTATACCTGTTCCGTCCGTCATGTTGATAATTTTCCTCAACGCTGGCAGCAGACAAGGCGATCAACAACTCTTTGCCCTGTAGCTTGCCACCTTCGCTTCCATAAGCCCAGCCGTAGGTTAGAACCTTATCCAGCCATTTTTTCAGCAGGGAAGGAGTGCTGTACCAGTAAAAAGGGAATTGCAAAACGATACGGTCATGCTGCTCTAGCAGTTCCTGCTCCTGGGCGACATTGATTTGCTCATCTGGATATACTTCATACAGGTTGTGAACGGTCACGCCGGATTGTTTCTTGAGTTCTTGCACCCATCTTTTGTTAATGCGAGATTCCGCAAGATCAGGGTGAACGACAATAACGAGGGTTGACATTTAAAAAACCATCTCCTTCGAACTTATTTATTGTAAGTAAATAACCAATACATATGTAACTATTTTAGTTTCAACTTATGGAATTGTCAACTCTATTACATTTTAAGCTCTATATTCAAAAGACTCCGGCAAGCTCATGCCGGAGTCTCAACAAATGAAGTGTTTTTACATTAAGCGATATGATTAAGAGCAACAATTTTGTTTTTCCCGGAGCGCTTAGCTTGATACAGATAGTCATCTGCTTGCTGAAAAAATACATCTTTATCTTTGTTCATTTCCTCTGTATAGCTTTTCAATCCGATGCTTACGGTTACGGAAACAATTTGCATTTTCTCCTGAAAGGTCATCTTCTCCACTTCACGCCGGATGTTCTCGACGATCTGATAAGCTTCCTCGAAAGTATGCTCGAACATCAAAATAGCAAACTCCTCACCGCCATAGCGGGCCGCAATGTCATTTGCGGTAATCTGTTCTGTAATGATTTGCGAGATGCCTTCCAAAATTTTATCTCCGAACTGGTGTCCGTAAGTGTCATTGATCTTCTTGAAATTATCAATATCCACTAACGCCAGATGGATGATCGCGCCTTGTTCGGCATATTCGAGTGCTTTTTCATAAAAGTTTTGAAAGGACAAATGATTGTACAGCTTTGTCAAACCATCAGTCATTGACATTTTGCTGATAATCGCGTTACTGATCATTAATTCCTGTTGGGCACGCTTTGTTTTATACAAATCCACTAACAAATCGCGGCCGCTGGCCTGAATAATGAGAGCAATAAAGGTGGACATAATTAAAAAGGTTGGAATCGCCACGATATCAAAGTCTGACAAATAGCTGCGGAATGATCCATCTGCTGCCAGCAACAGAAAAAAGACGACCACTTGCAATACAAAGGAAAGCCATATTAAGCGACGATTGAAGAACAGAATAGAAGAGAAAATAGGCAACAAACATAGCGCAGGAATAATCCGAATATCATAATTTAGGCGAATAATCATCCAGCAAATGACGGTGCTTGCCATAAACAGGATCGCAAAAGAATACCTGTTAAATTTAAAATGAGCCAACTCTGCCAGTAAGTTGGAACCACTCATGATTAGCGTGGGAACAATAAGGGTTCCGACGTAAAATTCATAAGGCGAAGCGTGGTAATCAAGAAATAAGTAGCTGCCCAGCTGGACGATAAAATGTACAGCTATAATCATCCAATACAGTAATAACATTTTGCGTACCCAGCGGGCTTGCTTTGTTTTGTAATCCATGGTTTGAGTAAGCCGTTTTGTCTTGTTCATGATGTCACCACACTTAATGTATCTTTAGCCATTCTCGTATTATAAGATACTATGTGATGAAGTTGAAGCTAATTTTTTTGAAGGCCATGAACTTGTTAGCCTAGCAACACTTTTACTTGGTGGATAGCCCCGTCCCCTGCAACCGGCAGGATATTATTCGTAAGGACGGTGCCATCTAAGGTAACTGTAACTACACCCTTGGAGACATGCTGTGGATTCGTGATATGAATCACGTAGTTATCACCGCGGAAGACACGGGTGACTGTGAATTCGTCCCAGGCTGTAGGAATGCACGGATCAATACGCAGACCATCCCATTCGGGCTGAATACCGAGAATGGATTGAGTGATAGCTATAAAGTTCCATGCCGCTGTACCCGTCAAAAGGCCCAACACATGATTATATTCAAACATAAAGCCGTTCTTTCTTTAGAAAGACATTTCCTGCCTTATACAAAATGTACTTGATTTTCTCAACCATTCTTCTGGAATTTGCAAAATATCCGAAATGGGTAAATATACCTTTTTATGCTAAAATGAAAAAGTTAGAATTTAGCAAGGCAGGAGGTTGCAAGAATGGCACCTATCACATTATTTTTCATCCCGTATGCAGGCGGATCGGCGTCGGTCAGCTTCAAATGGAAAAAGTTGCTGCTTCCGCAAATTAAGCTTGTTCCACTGGAATTAGCGGGCAGAGGTATTCGTTCTGGGGAACCGCTAAAGGAAAGCATTGAGGAGATGAGCGAGGATCTGTTGCACAAGATCAGCGAAGAGATAGCCCCGGGCGATCCTTATGCCATATACGGACACAGTATGGGGACGATGATCTCATTCGAGCTGTACTACAAGCTGGTGGCGAGTGGATATGGAAAGCCTGCTCATCTGTTCGTTTCAGGTGGACGGGCACCGCATGTCCCAAGAAATTCCCCATGGTTACACGATCTGCCCGCAGATCAGTTCAGGACGCATTTGCAGCGGTACGGTCAGCTTTCGGAAGCGATTTTTGACAATCGGGAATTATACGACTATTTTATGCCAGTGTTAAGAGCGGATTTCAAAGCTGTCGAGTTGTATAAGTACATGGCTAAAGCCGCACCTTTACATTGTTCTATCACCGCTTTGACGGGAATGACCGATAACACGGTGACCTTACAAGATGCGGAGGCATGGGCACACCATACGGATCAGCAATTTCGTATGTTTACCTTTGAGGGAGGACACTTTTTTATTCATGATGAAGTGGAACGGATTACGCACATCATCAATGAGACCTTTGAGCAGAGTACGGTAACAAGTAGCATACAACAATAAAAATAAGAGGTGATTTTTAGTGACAGTAGGTGTATTGGCACATTTGTTTGGCAAGTTGCCTTATCGTGAATTGGCTGCAAAGGTAGGCGCAGCGGGCTTTACTCATGTTCAGCTGGCTCCGTGGAGAGCGATCAGTGATGTAGATTTTAATAAACCGGGTAAGTTCAATCCGGGATTGGCACTGTCTATCGCAGAAGAATTTCGTAAGCATGGTGTATCCATATCGGTGCTCGGGTGCTATTTACATTTTTTTATACAGGATGAGGAATTGCTGCGTGAAAATGTAGAGCGCTTCAAAGAGCTGATCCGATATGCGGGTCTGTTAGGAGCACCAATGGTTGCAGCTGAAGTCGGACGTAATGAGGACGGTACCGCCTATACGGAACGTGACTGGAGAGTTGTAAGGGAAGTAGTGCGTGAATTAGCAGATGAAGCGGAGAAGTGGGGCGTATTCGTAGGATTGGAAGCTGCAAACGATCACTTGGTCGGAACCGCCGTAGAGTTGGCTACCTTTCTGGAGGAAGTACCTTCTTCACACATCGGTGTTGTGATTGATCCGGGTAATCTGCTGAAAACGGAAAATCTGGCGCAACAGGATGAGATCATCCGCGAAGCTTTCCAACTGCTGGGCCCCCGGATTATCGCAGCGCATGCCAAAGACCGGCGGTTGTCATCGTCAGGTGAAATTGAGACGGTGCCGCCGGGTTTTGGAGACATGAACTATGGCCTCTACATGGAACTGCTGGAGCAGTACAAGCCGGGGGTTCATATTATTATGGAAGCTGCTCAGGAGCATGAGATGGCTGAATCCAGACGTTATATCGAAGGTCATCGGATAGCCGCTCAGAAAGCGCAACAAGTGCAGACGAGATAGTGCATTCTTTCATATAATCAGGAATGCTGCGTTAATAATTGAGAGACTTGGAAGCGCCTCCTTTTCCAAGTCTCCGTTCCTTTATCCTTCTTTAACCTTGCACAACCGCCACGATTACAATGACCCAGCTTGCCAAAAAAGCCAACCCGCCAAGGGGAGTGATTGCCCCAAGCTTTCTCGCACCGGATATACTAAGGGCATACAGACTGCCGGAAAACAGGAGAATACCCACCAGCATAACCCAACCTGCGGTTACGATGAGAGAAGAATGGACAAGGCTGTCAGCAAGAACTCCAAGCAGTAGCAAACCCAGTCCATGAGCGATTTGATATTGAATTCCTGTCTGGAATATGCTGAGCATGTCTGCGGAAAGTCTTTTTTTCAATGCATGCGCGCCGAACGCTCCCAGAGCTACGGCTAAAAACATCACGATACAACCAAGCAATAGCAAAATTTTCATGTTTTAACGCCTCCCTGTGAAATAGTACCGATTCCAATCGATTTCGTCAATTTTCCTTGTGAATCTCTAAACTTATAGAATTTTTCGACTCTCATTTGGCGCCTAGTATGATATATTTTTTCCAGGGCCAATGCGAAGCATTTGGAGCAATAGACAGCGTGTCCTCCACCTTTTTTATGGGAAAGTGAGGTGATGATGCTGTCTTTTTGTGCTGTCGTTTTTCGGAATAAAATCTTGTGTAAAGCCAAAATTGATAATGGAGAGGATGAATGCCAAAGTGATCAGCAGAAAATCCGTGTTCAGGAAATCTGTCTCTATGGTCATGTCAGCCATTTTGGTACTTCCGTTAACCTTGGGCTTATTTCAGGCAGGACCCGACCGTGCATCAGCCGCAACACCGGAATCGACACGTTTTCTACAACTATATAAACAGCTGAAGGATCCGGCTAGCGGATACTTTTCAAAAGAAGGCATCCCTTATCATTCCGTTGAAACGCTCATGAGCGAGGCTCCGGATTACGGACACTTAACGACTTCGGAAGCGTACAGCTACTGGATGTGGCTGGAAGTGCTGTATGGTCATTATACCGGGGATTGGGGGCATTTGGAATCCGCATGGGACAACATGGAGAAATATATCATTCCTGTTAATGAAGGCGACGGTAAGGAAGAACAACCGACAATGAGTAACTATAATCCGACCAGCCCCGCCACTTATGCCGCAGAATATTCGCAGCCGGATCAGTACCCAAGCCGCCTGAGTGGTCAGTATGGTGCTGGCAAGGATCCACTGGACTCTGAGCTGAAGGCAACCTATGGCAACAACCAGACTTATCTGATGCACTGGTTGTTGGATGTGGATAATTGGTACGGCTTCGGCAATCTTCTGAATCCGTCGCATACAGCTGCCTATGTAAACACCTTCCAGCGTGGGGAACAGGAATCAGTCTGGGAGGCTGTACCGCATCCATCACAAGATAATCATAAGTTTGGCAAGCCTAATGAAGGATTTATGAGCCTGTTCACTAAGGAAAATAATGCCCCGGCACAGCAATGGCGCTACACGAATGCCACCGATGCAGATGCACGGGCAGTTCAAGCGATGTACTGGGCTAAGGAATTGGGATATGACAACTCCGTATATTTGGATAAAGCCAAAAAGATGGGAGACTTTTTGCGGTACGGCATGTACGATAAATACTTCCAGAAAACCGGAAGCGCTTCCAATGGAAGTCCTATTGCTGGTACGGGGAAGGATGCCAGTCTTTACCTGATGGCATGGTATACGGCTTGGGGCGGCGGACTTGGCCAAAGCGGCAACTGGGCTTGGCGAATTGGTGCCAGCCACGCGCATCAGGGCTACCAAAATGTCGTCGCAGCGTATGCGTTGTCCGATCAAGATGGTGGATTAATACCGAATTCACCAACGGCGGGACAGGACTGGGCGACCTCGCTGAAGCGCCAACTGGAGTTTTATACTTGGCTGCAATCCGATGAGGGGGCCATTGCAGGCGGAGCGACGAATAGCTGGGATGGTGCCTACAAGGCTTATCCATCTGGCACAAGTACCTTTTATGGTATGGCTTATACAGGGGCTCCTGTATATAACGATCCACCGTCGAACAACTGGTTCGGGATGCAGGCTTGGCCTGTCGAGCGGGTTGCCGAGCTGTACTACATTTTAGCCAAGAAAGGGGATACTTCGTCCGAGCAGTTTAAAATGGCTAAACAAGTGACGGAAAACTGGATAGCGTGGTCCAAGAGCTATGTATTTGCCAACGAACGGCCTGTGACTGATGCACAGGGATACTATTTGGACGCTCAAGGTAAGCGTATTCTGGGTGGCAAGAATCCGAAAGTGGCTACTACAGCAGCTAAAGGGGAATTCTGGCTGCCGAGCAATCTGGAATGGAGCGGAAAGCCTGAAACCTGGAGCGGATTTGCCAATCATAAAGGGAATACCAATCTCCATGTGGTAACAAAGAATCCAGGGCAGGATGCCGGAGTGCTGGGCAGCTATGTTAAAGCACTTACTTTTTTTGCTGCTGGAACGAAAGCTGAAAAAGGAGACTATTCCGAGTTAGGCAAGGAAGCTAAGGATCTGTCTAAAGCTTTGCTTGATGCTGCATGGGGTTATAACGATGGTATAGGCATTACAACGAAGGAAGGGCGCGAGGATTATTATCGCTATTTCACTAAAGAAGTGTATGCTCCGAGCGGCTGGAGCGGTAAGACTGGACAAGGCAACACGATCCCTGGCACCGACGCTACGGCTTCTGATCCGTCCAAAGGCGGCAATGGTACGTATTCCAGCTATAGTGACATCCGGCCTAATATCACTAAAGATCCGCAATGGTCTTATCTCAAAGATAAATACACGACTTCTTGGAACAATCAGACCCAAAAATGGGATAAAGGTGCTCCAGAATTTACATATCATCGTTTCTGGTCCCAAGTGGATATGGCAACGGCTTATGCCGAGTATGATCGTCTCATTAACGGTAGTGGACCAACCGAGCCGACAGCTCCCAAAGCTCCGGCAAATGTGAAGGCAAATGCAGGGGACGCTCAGGTTACACTGACCTGGAGCAAAGCGACGGGTGCCGATAGCTATACGGTCAAGCGCTCGACAACCAGTGGTGGCCCTTATACCACAGTAGCAACCGTAACAGACAGCACTTACAAGGATACAGGAGTGGTGAATGAAACCACTTATTATTATGTGGCAAATGCAACAAATTCTTTAGGAACCAGCCCAGATTCTGCCGAGGTCAGTGCCAAGCCTACGGCAGCACCCATTCCAGCAACGGGAGATGTGATTGCACAATATCGCGTGGGCGACACCAACCCGGGAGATAACCAGATTCGGCCACTGTTCCGTGTAGTAAACAAGGGTAAAGAGGCAGTTGATCTGAAAAATGTCAAGCTGCGATACTACTACACCGTAGATGGCGACAAGCCACAGGAATTCCATTGTGACTATGCACAGTTGGGCAGTAGTAACGTTCAGGGACGTTTGGTGAAACTGGATAAGGCCGTTACAGGCGCAGATTATTATCTGGAAATCTCCTTTGGAGCTGGTGCGGGAAGTCTGGCAGCAGGGGAAAACACAGGGGATATTCAGATTCGCATGAACAAGGCGGATTGGAGCAACTATAACGAAAGTGATGATTTTTCCTATGATCCAACCAAGACATCTTATATGGATTGGGACAAAGCACCTTTGTATATAAACGACAAACGTGTCTGGGGTCTGGAGCCTTGATTGTGAACTGATAGTGGAAATTGAGGGCGGAATGTGAGATCATTGAATTCACTTCCGTCCGTTTTTTTGTGAACGGATTCGTGGTACACTATGATCGTTACATCATTACATACATGACCGAGGTGACCTGAGACATGAACGACAATTTGGCACAGGCTCTGAATGAGCAAATGAACTTTGAATTTTACTCTGCTCACGTATATTTGGCGATGGCTGCTTATTGCTCCAGTGAAAGTCTGGATGGGTTTGCAAACTTCTTCCTGGTACAAGCTGAGGAGGAACGGTTTCATGCCATGAAACTGTATAAATACATTAATGACCGTAGAGGACGCGCCACATTGGCTGCATTGCCAGAGCCGAAAAATAGCTACGATTCCATGCTGGACGTATTTGAGCATGGCTACAAGCATGAGCAGCAAAACACGCAAAAATTTTATCATTTGGCTGACTTGGCCCTCGATGGACGCGAGCATGCAACGATCCATTTCCTGAAATGGTTTATTGATGAGCAAGTCGAAGAGGAAGCTCTGTTCGACAGTGTTATCCAGAAGCTTAAGCGCATTGAAAGAGACAGCAACGCCTTTTATATGCTGGACAGCGAGTTTGCTAAACGCAGCTTTACTGCCCCTGCGGAGTAATACAGCATACATGGTTTGTTTTGAATGCCGGAGCTAAGACCAGCATTTTATTCGTCTAGAAAGTAGAGGAGCCCGATTTTCGGGCTTTTTTGCGTTGACTTTAATTAACGAACTCCCACCTTTCGAGGGGCTATTGTTTTTTTAAATGGAGATATAGAAAAAATTAATTTGTCGCTGAATGGTGAGCATGCTACAGTTATGTTAACTTTTATATCTTATTAAATAGATGGGAATAGTTATATAGTGGTTCACTCGTTTTATAAAAACATTAGAAGGAGGCGGGTTAGTATGAGTGAAATCTATCGTCTGGCACTCCAGGAGGACGCAGAAAGATTGCAGTATGTGACGTATGAGGCGTATGAAACAATTCGGCAGTTGGAGCTTCGATGGCCTGCCGCTGAGGCAGACGTTGCTCTCATTCAAGATAACATTAAAAATAATGATTGCTATGTGCTGGAAGTAGACGGTGTTATTCAGGCTACCGTTAGCCATCTCAAAAATAGAGCCCTTAATTTTATAACCGATCTACCGTTTGTGATGTGGTTTGCTGTAGACCCGGCTGCCCAGGGCAAAGGATATGGGAAAAAACTGCTGAATTGGGTAGAGCAAACGATTATTCGTGACAAGGTCGGTGCTCCTGCTGTGACACTGGCGACTGCGGAAAAGCATCCCTATTTGCTATCCATGTACGAGCGTTGGGGATATGAACGTATCCATGCTTTTGACCATGGAACAGGGGACGGGACGATGCACTTACTGCGTAAAGTGGTGAATCCTGAATTATTCTCCACCTACATTCGTGAAAAAAATGAAGCCGAGACAGCTAATCGAAATTAGACGCGATCATAGGGAACGGGCGAAGCCGATTCGTTCGCAGAAGGGGGGCAGGACTTATGAAGTTTGTATTGTCAGCCTAATGGCTAATCTGCCTAATGCGATAACCGGAGAAGCCTGGAGTTCGCAGCAAAAATTCCAAAATGTAATAAAGCAGGCTGTGCTCGCAGAGGAGCTTGGTTTTGATGCGTATGGTGTGGGGGAGCGTCATGGTGCGCCTTTTTTGTCGTCTTCGCCTCCGCTGGTTCTGACCGCTATAGCAGGGAGAACTGAACGGATTCGTCTGCTGACGATGGTAACGGTGCTTAGTATTCTTGACCCGGTACGCGTAGCTGAGGATTATGCGACATTGGATCATTTATCGGGTGGAAGATTAGAACTGATTATCGGAAAAGGCAATGATCCACGCCATTATCCGTTGTTTGGAATTACGGAGGAAGAGCAGTGGGAGCGCTAGCAGAACGCTATCGTCTGCTCAAACGGCTATGGAGCGAGGAAGAGGTTACGTGGGAGGGCAGCTATCGGTCCCCGCTGTATCAGGTCACGACACAGCCACGCCCGTATCAAAAGCAAATTCCGATATGGCATGGAAGTGCCTCAAGTACATTATCGACGGAGCTGGCTGCACAATATGGAGAGCCTTTATTTTCCTCAAATGCTTTCCATCCTCCAGGCCAAGTATAAAACGCTAATTGATCATTACCGTGAACGGCTCGCTTATTACGGTCATGATCCTGCTCAGGCCGTAATTGGTGCCGGAGCCGGGAGTTTGTATCTGGCGGATACAGACGAGGAAGCGATCAGACGCTATCGCCCGTATTATGATGCTTACCACTCGACGGCGGCGGCTCAGCATAATCAATCCCCGTTTACAAGTTTGGAGGACAATATCCGCAACGGTCCAGTTCTGATTGGTTCTGCGGACAGCGTACTCGAAAAAATACGGAACTATTATACTGCGTTCGGCCATCAGGTACTCAGCATAAGCGTGTATGGGCTGGAAGAGCAGGAGCAGCTTGAACAGCTGCATCGGTTTGCCGAGGATATCATCCCTGTGCTGCGGCGAGAGATTCCCAGCACTATTTGGCAGCAGGTGCCGAACCTACACAAAGAAAATGGATCACGGGCTGCTATTCCTAAAGGTACTCCCTCCATTTCTCCTATTTTTCAGTTGTGATTGATGAATAACGTTACCCTCTCTCATGAAAGCAACCGAAGTAGCGGTGTTTTCGGGTTGGTCAAGACCCCATTTTATAGACACTGAAAAAAGACCCTAGGCTATAAGCTGCTTCCGATACTCATTCGGAGGCAGCTTATTTAACTTTCGTTGTGGTCGACACTGGTTGTAAAATTGGATATATTCTTTTATTCTCCTTTG